>SLTF01000308.1 GCA_007130025.1 Spirochaetales bacterium
ATTGCGCAGGCGCTTCGTCAAAAAGAAACTGTGCGGTGAAGGAAGGAAAGCGACCGATGGGAATCGAACCCACATCATCAGCTTGGAAGGCTGAGGTAATAGCCATTATACGACGGTCGCGCGAAAGTGCGTGTACTGGGGGTTGTATCAGATCGTCCGACTTCCTGTCAACCCTGATGATTTCCCGGCGATGAGGACCGGCTGGTGAATACGGAACGGGCTCTTATCGGCGAGGGCGTGGCGTCCACGTTCTACATTATCCTCACTCAGGGGCCGCTGTTCACCGCAATGGCAATCTTCTTCGGGCTCGATGCCGTGCTCATCGGACTCACCGCGTCGTTTCCGTTGGCGTTCCAACTGGTGCAGGTGTTCAATCCATGGCTTCTGGCGCGGGTGCGAAGCCGAAAGCGACTCCTCTTCGCCGCGAATAGTGGCCGGTTTCTCTGGATCATTCTGATCGTAGCGGCCATTCGCGGCACCCACACGCCGGCCCTCTTTCTGGTGGTGTTTGCAATCACTCAGATGACCAACGCCATTGCGGGAAACACGTGGATGTCCCTGGTTCGCGACGTGGTTCCCGCCGAACGACAGGGCAGCTTCGTTGCACGGCGCAACGGCTTTATCGCCGTGATTACGGTGGTGCTGGTGCTGTTTCTGTCCTGGATCATCGATGTGGTGCCGGAGCCGGCCAATTGGGTCATCGTGATTGTGGTGAGCTTCGCGGGAACGGTTCTCGCGCTTGCGTTTCTGAGGCCCATCGAAGAACCGGAGTATCGGGACTCAGGCATCGCCGGCAGGTGGTCGGCTATCCTGGCCGATCGCAACTTCATGCGCCTCTGCTGGTCGTTTTTTCTCTGGAACGCGGTCATCCTGATATCGGGTCCGTTTTTTGCGTATCACCAGATTACCAATCTCGGACTCCCGATGACCATCATCGGAATGGGAACCATCGCCACCGCGCTGCTGTCGATACTCTTTTTTCGCGTCTGGGCAAAGATCTCAGACCGCATGGGAACCAAGACCATCCTTATTGCCGGGATCCTGCTTTCCACCCTTACTCCCATGCAGTGGCTTTTCATGACCGAGCGGTTCTGGCCCTATTCAATTGTGATCGACTCCATCATGGCGTCGTTCACCTGGTCGGCTCTCAACATCGCGTTCATCGCACTGCCGTTGGAGGTTTCCCGAAACTCGTCTCCCGGCTACTTCGCGCTCTTTTTTGCCTTTGGCGGGATCGGCGGTCTGATTGGATCGGTGATCGGGGGCTTTGCCTCATCGTGGCTCAATCAGTTCACCGTGGTTGTTGGAGGCGAAACCATCTACGGGCTGCAGTTTCTGTTTGTGATCGTCGGGCTGCTGCGGTTCTCGACGGTGTTCCTTTTCCGACGGATCGAGACGGTTCGCTACGTGCCGCCGCACACCATGGTGGTCAACGTGCTCTCGCTGATTTCCCGGCGATCGCCCTTGCGTCCGTTTGAATCGCTGCGTCTGGATTTTCGGCCCCGGGAGCGTCGGCGCTATCCGCGCGGAACCCGGGCGGACCGGCGAGAGTAGGCGCGACGGCTTGCGGAGGCGGGCGCTTTGCCGTAGAGTGTCCAACACACTGAGAGAGGAAGGAATCGATGGGAACCCGTGGAGAGGTCTTTTCCACCCGCGTTACGGCGCAGAGTGATAATCGCACCTATTTTTTTAACGTCAAAGAGAACCGCCGCGGCGACCTCTTTCTGAACATCGTCGAGAGCAAGAAACACGGTCAGACCGATTTCGAGCGCCACCAGGTCGTGCTCTTTCCGGAGGATATCGCCGCGTTTCGCCAAGCCTTCGAGCAAGCGCTCAGCCACATGCAGAAGCGGTAATCACCGGGCCGCCGCCGCTTCGTTCGGGTCTGCCGGAGAGGCAAAGCTGTGCCGGTGAATTCGTGATACCCCGTATCGGGATATCATTCGACGGTGAAACTCGGTGGGGTAGCCCATGTGGCGCGCAAAGCCAAACTGCGGTTCTTCGCGATGATAGCAGCGCATCCAGCGATCCCGCGCCTCCTTGGCGAGAATTGACGCCGCCGAGATCTGCGGTACGAGGCGATCACCGCCAACCACGGCACGGCAGGGAACCGGAAGGTTGGGGACAAAAGCCCCGTCAATCAGCACCGTCAGCTTCGGTTGGGGTGGGAGCGCCCCCTGCTCGTGCGCGTGACGCAGGGCGGCAAACGCGCGCTGCATCGCAAGCAGGGTGGCGTGATGGATGTTGAGGGCGTCGATCTCTGAAGGCCACGCCCAGCCGATTCCCCAGACGCAGGTCCGGCGGATGCAGATTTCCCGATCGGCACGGGCGGCCGGGGAGAGGCGCTTCGAGTCGGTCACGGCACATCCGGGTCCGTCCGGACCGAATATCACCGCCGCAGCCGTTACCGGTCCGGCAAGCGGCCCTCGGCCGGCCTCGTCGATGCCGCAGATCGTCACCATGCCGTCTACCGTATCGCGGTGACGCCGTTCAGTACAAGTGCGCTTCGCTTGACCACCAACGCGGGCGCTGATAGAGTTTTCTTACCGAGGGAGGGGGCGTGTTTCTCAAGAGCATCGAGCTGTTTGGCTTCAAATCGTTTGCCGACCGGAGCAAGGTAGAGTTCACGGACGGCGTCAGTGCCATCCTCGGGCCCAACGGCTGCGGCAAGAGCAATATCGTAGACGCCATTAAATGGGTACTCGGCGAGCAGGGGACCAAGAGCCTGCGCGCAGAGAGCATGGAAGACGTCATCTTCAACGGAACCGACGGCCGGAAAGCGCTCAACGTCGCAGAAATTACCCTTACGCTCGGTAACGACGACGGTGTCCTTCCGCTCGACGTTCCCGAGATCGCCGTTCGAAGACGGCTCTTCCGATCGGGCGAGAGCGAGTATTCGGTGAACAATGCGCCGGTCAAGCTGAAGGAGCTGCGCGAGCTCTTCTACGATACCGGAATTGGAAAGACCGCCTACTCCATCATGGAGCAGGGCAAGATCGATCAGGTGCTCTCCCACAAACCCGAGGAGCGGCGGGCCATCTTCGAAGAAGCGGCGATGATCACCAAGTTTCGCGTCAAAGGCAAGGAGGCCGAGCGGAAACTCGAACGCACCGACGAAAACATGCGCCAGGTCGAGGGAATCCTCGGTGAGGTGAAACGAAGCTACGACTCCCTCAAGAAACAGGCGGACAAGACCGCCCGCTACCGCGAGCTTCGCGTACAGATGTTTGACATCGAGCGCGATCTTGCCCTCCTTCGACTGCGTAGCTGTCTCGATGACCGCGACAAGCGCAGCGAACAGCTCACGGAGCGTACCAGCGAACGCGACGCCATTCGAGCCCGGATTGACGGCATCAACGAATCGCTCGAGACAAACCTCGACCAGGTCAACACTATGGAGAGCCGTCTCACCGAAGGACAGAAGCGTCTCTACGGCGTGGAGCTCGAGAAGGCAAACCGCGACAACCAGATTCGCATGCTCGGAGAACGCATTGCCGACATCCAGGAAAAGAACGCTCGCGACCTTGCGCGCAAGAGTTCGCTCGATGAGCGGATCGCCGCATTGACGAAGGAGATCGAACGCAAAGAGACCGATCAGACCACCATGCAGGGCCAGGTGGAAGAACTGCAGGGCAATATTGCGGGATTCCAGGAGAACATTGAGACCGCTGCCGGCCGCATTACCGCCAACACCACCGAGATCCGCGCGCGTGAGGCCGACATCGAGCGGTTTGAGCAGGAGCAGGAAGAGATCCAGAACCAGCTTCGCGTCGTCACCGATGACATCGTCGAAGAACTCGACCGCAAGCTCACGGAGAGCGGGTATTCCGCCCGGGAGCGCGAGGCGCTGGAAACCACCATCAACGAGGTGCTCGGGCGCGTAACCCTGCACATCGACGGAAAGCGCGCGCTGGTCTCCGACGCCCTCGGTGGCGACGCCAGGGCGATGCGATCGGTGCTGGAGGCAACCGGCGAAACTCTGGTGCAGAGCGGCGAGGATCTTCATCAGCTCGCCGAACTGTTCGGCCGCTACCGGAACGTGACGCCGGCCTTCCTGGACGAGTTTCTGGCGCCGCAGGGCATCATCACCCGAAAGCGACGCATGGACGAGCGCATCGTCGAGCTGCGCGGTCTGGTGCGCGCGGCACGCGACGAGATCGCCACGCGGAACGAGGAAAACCGAAGTCTGCAGGCGAAGATCGACGAGTACCGGCGCACCCTCGAAGAACTGCGTGTCAACCTGGCGCGGATGAAGGCTCAGCTCGGTGCCATGGAGACCGAGATCCGCCGTTCCAACGAAGAGCGGGCCGCGACCCGGACGGCCGTGGAAGAAATCGTCCACCATCTGGAGGAAGAGTCGCGGCGGATCGACGAAACGCGGACTCGAATCGAAGAGCTCACGCAGAAGCGCACCGAGCTCGAGGAGAGCGAAGCGGTGCTTCGCACCGAGCTCAAGGCGCTCGAGGAGGGGATCTCCAGTCGGAACGCCGACCTGATGAAAAAAGAGCGCGATCTCAAGGCGATCATGGAGGATCTCGGCAAGACGCAGTCCCAGGTTGAGCGGCTTCAGGTTGCCCTTGCCGAGACAACCACCGAGATCAAGAACATCTACGAGAACTTCCGCGAACGCCACTCGCAGGATCTGAGCGAGTTCGAATCACGGGTGTTTGAGTTGGGAAGCGTGGAGCCGAAGACGCTGCGCGACAAGCTCACTTCGGTACGCGAACAGGAGCGTGCCCTCGGCAGCGTGAACCTGATGGCACCGGAGGAGTTCGCTGAAGTCAAAGAGCGCTACGATTTTCTCTCGGGCCAGCTCGAGGACCTTCGGAAGGCGAAGAGCGACCTGGTGCGCGTGACGCAGGAAATTCAGAACGAGTCCGCCCAGCTCTTCACGGAGACCTACGAGCGTATCCGCAAGAACTTTCATACGATGTTCCGGCGGCTCTTCGGGGGCGGCCGCGCCGAGCTCAAACTCGTCGATCCGGAAAACGTTCTCGATTCCGGCGTAGACATCCTCGTGCAGCCGCCGGGAAAGAAGCTGGAAAACATTGCGCTGCTCTCCGGGGGCGAACGGTCGCTCACCGCGGTCGCGCTGCTGTTTGCGACCTACATGGTGAAGCCATCGCCGTTCTGTCTGCTCGATGAGATCGATGCCGCCTTGGACGAGAGCAACGTGGGCCGTTTTGTGAACATGCTCTTCGAGTTTGCGCAGGGTTCGCAGTTCGTGATCATCACGCACAACAAGAAAACCGTTGCCGCCGCGCAGACGCTCATCGGTATTACCATGGAAGAACCCGGGGTGTCCAAGGTTGTCGCGGTGCGCGTCGACGGTCGCGAACGAGAGAAGGAGCCGCTCGGTGCCTCGGCGTCGTAGCCTCTTTGGTCTCCCCCTGTCGCGTGTGATCATTACCGCGACGCTTCTTGGCCTGGCCGCCTTCAGCGGTTCCCTGCTGTTTCTCATACTGCGACAACCGGAGCCGAGCTTTGCCGTTCCAGTTCCACCGGAAGATTCTCACACGAGCGCAGGGCGCCTGGTCGTGCCGGTCACCCTGGATACGCTCGATCTGCCGGACGAGTCTGAACGGCTTACCCGACGGCACTGGATCCGGTTCCGTCCCCCGCGAGAGCGATGGACTCCTGAGGACGTCGAGCGGTTCTGGATTGATCCCGGTTTGATTGGAGCTGAATATCTTTCGGAAACCAACCGAAGATTAATAGAGGAGATGCTGAAAGAGGTTCCGTAACTGCACCATGGAGGGAGGGTCATGGTGAAACTGATACCGGCATTGATTGCCGTAACGCTTCTGGTGGGCGCCTGTGCCACCGTTCCCCAAACCACATCAGACGCCGAATCACCCGCGGCGTCCGAGTCAATCGAGATATCGACGAGCACCCCGGCTCCGGGAACAACCGTGCTCCCCGCGCCGGGTACCGATACGGTGGTCCTCGAAGCGGACCATGTCGTCGATGATGCCCTCATTGCGCCCGCTGTGCTCGATGTGCCGCACGTCATGCGTCTTCCGGAGTTCAATCCTCGCCCCGAGCCCGCGTTCCCGCAGGTCACCCCACCGGGAGTTGGCGATCGAGCCGCCGCGACCCTCATCTCGTTTCCTCCGCTCAGCGAACCCGAACCCGAACCAGATACAGCACCGACCGCCGCTGCGGCCGCGGCTTTCGATGCCGCGGGGACCCCCGCGGGCGTGGTGAGCGAGTCCGGCGGCCTGCACGAACCAACCGTTCCCCCGGCTCCAAGGGTCCAGCCGCCTGCACAACCGCGCGCGGCGCAGCCGGCGCCGGAAGCCCAAGCAGCGAACCCGGCGGTGGCCCCGTCGGCCGCCTCTGCGGCTCCTGCCCCGGTAGACCGGACGGTAGCAACTACCGTTGGCGAAGAAACCGTGGTCCGTCTCGACGGAGAAAACTGGTTATTTCTGGGATCGGACCCCGAAGGGGTGGTCTATCGACGGCGGCGGCTGTTGGACGGCGCAACTGAGTTGGTGCTTCGGCCGGATCGGGCGGGCGAATACCGGCTGGATTTCCAGCGCCAGGACCTGCTCCGGGGAGAACGCGAAGAGCTCGCCGTCATCCTCGATGTGTCCAACCGCCGGAGTCAACGTGAAGCCGCGGCTGCTGATTCCGGTGCTTTCGGGCGGGCGGAGAGCGTCGCGGCGCCTCGCGTTGGCGAGGCGGCAGGGCTGGATGGTGCAATGATCTCCGCCGGGTCGCCGTTCGATCCAATTGCCGAGGCCATCGCTTCCATCGACACCGATGATCCGGCCGTACTCTCGGCCGCCGCCTCCGCGGCGCGAGAAACGGGTAATCGCGATCTCGCGGCCGCGCTCTGGCGGCGCAACCGCGACCTTGAGACACAGTACGGTAGAGAGGCCCGGTTTGGCCTGTTTGAACTGTCCGTGGCCGCCGGCCGCCTTGTTGACGCGGTTTCCTACGCGGAGCTCATGGCCGAGCATCAGGAAGCTCCGCCGACGGCAACCTTGATCGTTCTCACCGACGCCCTGATCAGCGCCGGTGACGGATCCACCGCGGCAACCGCCATCGAGCGCACGCTTTCCCTGCGAACCGATGCGACCACCGACGACGAGTTGCTGTTTCGCCTTGCGCGCCACTACGAGACCGACCCGGTGGAGCGGAATCTCCGCCGATCTCTGGCGTATTACCGTCGGATTGCCGGCGAGTTTCCGCTGAGTCGGCACTGGGAAATATCGCGGACCAGGATCGAACACATCGAACGCCATTTTTTCCACGTGCGCTGACGCGTGGACGTTCGGTTGACACCTCCGGCACAAACCGGTATACAGTACGCTACGCCAATCGCGGTACACGAATATGCTGGATAGAGTATCTGACAAGCTCACCGACATCGTCCGGCAGTTTTCCGGAAAATCGAAGATTTCTGAAAAGAACATCCAGGAAGCTGTCGACGAGATAAAAATCGCCCTCCTCGAAGCCGATGTCAACCTGCGCGTGGTGCGACGGTTTGTCAATTACACCATCGAGCAGGCAAGCGGTGAGGCGGTGCTGCGGTCCGTTTCGCCTGGACAGCAGTTCATCAAGATTGTCTACGATCGCCTCGTTTCCATGCTCGGGGACGAACGACAAGACCTCGAGCTGAAGGGGCCGGACACTCAGTCGGTCATTCTCCTGATGGGACTGCAGGGGTCTGGAAAGACCACCACCGCGGCCAAACTTGCGCGCCACCTGAAAAACCGCGGGCGACGCCCGTTGCTGATTGCCGCGGACCTCGTGCGACCCGCCGCCGTGGAACAGCTCTCGATACTGGGAAAACAGATTGACGTTCCCGTTCACCGCGTGGACGGTGCCACCGATCCGGTGGCCGTGGTCAGGGAAGGCCTGAGCCGGGGCCGCAAAGAGCAGTTTGATACCATCATCGTGGATACAACCGGGCGCATGCAGCTCGACGAGGCGATGATGGTCGAGCTTGAGAAGATCGAAAAGCTCTGCGATCCCGTTGAATCGCTGCTGGTGGCGGACGCCATGACCGGTCAAACCGCGGTCGACGTTGCCAAAGAGTTTGACGGACGCATCGGCCTTACCGGCGTGATCCTGAGCAAGTTTGACTCGGATACCCGCGGCGGTGCCGCGCTGAGCCTCAAGAGCGTCACCGGCAAGCCAATCAAGTTCATTGGGATGGGCGAAAAGGTCGAGGATCTTGAGCCGTTCTTCCCGGAGCGGATTGCCGGCCGAATTCTTGGCATGGGCGATGTTGTCAGCCTGGTGGA
>SLTF01000250.1 GCA_007130025.1 Spirochaetales bacterium
GGAAAGAAGTACAGTGTGGTCAGCGCAGGTGAGTATATTGAGACAGACGCCGCAGTGCGAGTGATCCGAGTAGAGGGCAGTCGCGTTGTGGTGCGAAGGGCGGTGGTCGTGCCGTCGCAAACCGAGGAGCAGAGAGGTTAATATGGAAATTCTCATTCTCTACGTTGTTGTTGGAATAGTCGGACTCAGTCTGCTGTTCCTCTTCATGAAGTTTTTTGGGCTCTGGTTTCGCGCCCTGCTCTCCGGAGCGCCGGTTGGTCCCGCACGCCTCATTGGTATGTGGCTGCGGAAGGTGAACGCGGGCGTCATCGTGGACTCGCGGATCATGCTGGCGAAGGCAGGCATTCCGGTGGACACCGAGGCGCTGGAAACCCACTACCTTGCCCTGGGAAACGTGAAGCGCGTGAGCATGGCGTTGGTTGCCGCCAACAAGGCGAACATCCCCCTTGGATTTCAGCGTGCGGCCGCCATCGATCTTGCCGGGCGTGACGTGCTTGAAGCGGTGAAAACCAGCGTCAACCCCAAGGTGATTGACTGTCCCGATCCGGAAAAGGGGAAGAGCGCAATTGAGGCCGTCGCAAAAGACGGCATCCAGCTCAGCGTCAAGGCGCGGGTCACCGTGCGGGCCAATCTCGAGCGGCTCGTTGGTGGTGCACGGGAAGAGACCATCATCGCCCGGGTGGGCGAGGGTATTGTTACCACCATCGGCTCGTCGGAGACCTACAAGGTGGTGATGGAGAATCCCGACAACATCTCCAAAGGCGTTCTGGCCAAGGGCCTGGACGCGGGCACCGCGTTTGAGATTCTCTCCATTGACATCGCCGACATCGACGTGGGAGCAAACGTCGGCGCGAAGCTGCAGGCAGACCAGGCCGAAGCCGACAAGCGCCGCTTCCAGGCCGAGGCCGAGAAGCGCCGTGCGGCCGCCCAGGCGTTCGAGCAGGAGATGAAGGCGCAGGTTCAGGAGAACCGGGCGAAGGTGGTTCTGGCCGAGGCCGAGATTCCCAAGGCGATCGCGGAAGCGTTCCGCAGTGGAAACCTGGGTATCATGGACTACTACCGTTTGCGCAACATCCAGGCCGACACCGATATGCGTAACAGCATCAGCGGCGAGGACCAGGGCGCGCCCAACAAGGGTGAGTAGGACCCCGAACAGGATAGCCCGTCGAGGGCGACCTCGACGGGACGAAGGCGGTGGCGATGGCGGCGATTGAAGAACTGATTAACCTGATTATCACGTTTGCGTTTGTGGCGGCGCCCCTGTGGATCCTGCTGTCACGACGCAAGCGCGCGCAGGAGCAGCGCCGCGGAACAACCGGGCAGCCCTCGCGCCCGTCACCGGCAGCGCGACCGGCGCGCCCTCCGCAGGGTGTCCGCGGCGCGCGCAGAGCGAACGAAACCGCACCCGCGGAAGAAGACCTGCTCGGCGAACACCTCGACGGGCGTCGCGAAGCTGCCGAAGAGGTTGCGCGACGACGCAGCGAGCGCGATCTGAGCGTGCGCCCCGAGCCAACGCGGATCCACCGCGGCGACGACGGCGGCTACACCGATCGACGTCAGGAGCAGGCGCAGCAGGCGCTCAAGCGCCCGACGGAGCGCGACCGCCTGGAATCGGCAGCTCCGGCGGCAGACCGAAAGCCGAGCCGCATCGAGGCGGTGCTGCGGGAGCTGCTTGGCGTTCCCGACGAGGCGGAGCAGCGCGCCCGCGAACAGGCGCAACAGGCCGAGCAGGCGCGCAGACGGGCGGAGAAGGCGGCGAAGAAGCGTCCGGTTCGCCCCACCGTTGAGCCCGCTGTGGCTCGGAAGCCCGATGTCGTCGTCCGTTCCGTGATGCCGGATAGCGGCTCGCTTTCTCTGTCACCCGGAGGAATGGGGTCACAGCAGATGCGCACCGCCGCCGGTAACCTCGGCGCCTCGAGCAGCGCCGAGAAAACGCCCCCGACGCCGCAGCTGCTTGGTCGTGGGTGGAGCCGGATTTCGGCGTTGCCGGAGTTCAAGCGGGCGATTCTGCTCTCCGAACTGCTCGGAAAACCCCACTCATTGAAGGATCTTGACGCGTCGTGACTGTTCGGAATATCGGTCTCGGGCGAAACCGTCCGAAGCGTTCCACGGCAACACGGGGGGCGATTGCGGCACGAGCCGTGGTTCTATTGCCACTCCTGGTTGCGGTTCTGGTCGGATGCGAAGACCCACCGGAGTTCCTGCGTGCCGGCCCCTTTGAAACCCATCGCAGTTATGCGCGGGCTCTGACCCTGCACGGTCTGGACCGCTCGAGTATCGGAGCGCGGTGGCTCGACGCGTCAACCCGGCCGTTTGTGGACGGGAAGCGGACTCTTGCGCCCTTCACCGAAAGGGTCTACCTGGATCCACTGTTCGCTCCCGCGGTGGGATATGAGTTTGCCGTTACCCTTGGACAACGAATTGACGTAACCATCGATACCGATCTGCGCGGATTCTTTGTTGATCTCTTCCTGGTTGAGGGGGAGGCGGGTGAACGTCTGATACGCACCAATCCGCGTCTCCCTGAGCCGATTCTCTCGTGGGTCGTGGAAGAGGACGAGGTGATCTCGTTCGAACCTCGCGAGACCGGCTGGTACCTGCTTCGCATTCAACCGCGCCTCATGGAAGGCGGGGAGGTCACGGTGACCGTTGCCTCCGATGCCTCGCTCGCCTGGCCGGTGGTGGGAACCGACCGCCGGCGGATCTGGAGCTTCTTCGGCGACTCTCGGGCGGGCGGCGCCCGGGTTCATCACGGGGTTGATATCTTTGCCCCGCGCGGTACGCCGCTGGTGGCTATCTCGCCGTCAACCGTCATGCGGGTGGGTGAGCGAAACCTGGGCGGCAACATCATCACCCTGCACGATCGCGAGCGGGAACTGATGATCTACTATGCCCATCTGGACGAGCAGTTCGCGAACCAGGGAGATCTGGTGGAACCCGGTGATGTCATTGGAACGGTGGGGAACACGGGCAATGCGATCACCACCCCGCCGCATCTGCATATCGGCATCTACCAGACTCACTGGCGGCGCCCGGTAGATCCGTGGTATTTCATTGTTCCGCCGGAACGAACTCCCGAGCCAATCTGGCGTATTGAGTATCCCATTGGTAGCTGGGTACAGGTCTCCGGCCCTCCCACCGCGTTGATCCGGTATCCAGCCGCGCGGTCCGGGGTGGCTCAGTCCCCCGCCCGGTTTGATGCGGTGGGTGCACCGATCCGTGCCGAGGAAATTGCGCCAAGTCGTATTGGAGCAGGGGAACAGGTCACCGCAGAAATTGTGGCGGGGACCCCCGTTCGGGTGATGGGGGCGACGCGCAGCTTCTATCTGGTGGAGCTGCCGACCGGTGAGCGGGGATACCTGTCCCGGACGGCGGTTGCCCGGATTCCGTCGCCAACGGCTCGGCTTACGATGGGTGAACCGCTTGACGTGTTTGCGCGTCCCGATCGGACGAGCGATGTAGCCGCGGTGCTTCCGCCGGGAGAGGCCGTGGTGGTCTACGCGCGATGGCAAGGGCGCTACGGACTGGTGTTCCGGGAGAACGGACTTGCGGGTTGGATTGCTCTGCCTACCGAGAGGCTGTCGTTGCTCAGCCGCGATCAATCGCCTGGTGAAACTCCTGCATCGCCCCGAAGATCTTCGCCGGTGTCACCGAGCCAATCTCCCGGATGATCGGTTTCCCGTTGTAATACACCAGCACCGACGGTGTCTCGAAAATCAGGTAGCGACCTGCGCCGGTTGGGTCGTGGTCGAGGTCGAGGGTAAAACCCGGTACGTCGGTAAACTTGCGAAGCATCAGGGAGACCCGGCGGACGGCCGCGTGCCCGACGGCGCTGTTCCCGCGAGTGAAGACGATACAGGCCCACGTGTTGGAAAGAACCGCGTTTTCCATGTCCCGTACGGACGATACCGCTTCCAACGTTCAGGTTTCCGATAGCAGCGTGAACAGCGCCTGGGTTCCCAGGTCACCGTTCCCACCGGCCGCAAGCTGTTCGTACAACGATTTCGCCAGAGAGAGGGCCGGAAGCGACAGGTTCATCTCTTCGGCCGATTCAATGGCAATTCCCATATCCTTGATGAAGTGTTTGATGAAGAACCCTGGCGCGAAGTCACCGTCAAGGATCCGTGGGGACAGCACCGAGAGCGCCCAGCTTGCCGCCGCACCGTGCTCGATGCTCTGCAGTACGGTCTTGGGATCGAGACCCGATCGCACAGCGTACGCAAGCGACTCGCAGACGCCCATCATCGTCCCCGCCACCGCTATCTGGTTGCACATCTTGGTGTGCTGACCGCTTCCCGCGGGACCCTGGTAGACCGGAGTTCCCATCAGTGACAAAATCGGCTGTGCTGCCTCAAAGTCCGCGCGCTCACCCCCTACCATGATCGAAAGCTTGGCCTCTCGGGCGCCGCGATCGCCACCGGAAACCGGCGCGTCAAGCGCCCCCACTCCGCGCGCGCGAGCCGTTTCGGCCAGCTGCTGCGCGAGCATCGGTTTGGACGTGGTGAGGTCAATGACGATCGAACCGGATTCGATGTTCTCCAGGATGCCGTCTGGACCGAGGTAAACCTCCTCAACATCCGAGGGAAAGCCGACTATGGTGCACACGATCTTCGAGGCTCGGGCCACATCGGCAACGGTGTCGTGCCATATGGCCCCTTTCGCGACCAGGTCGTCGGCCTTGCTGCGCGTGCGATTGTACAGGTGCAGCGGATGCCCGGCAGCCAGGAGATGGGTTGCCATGCTCTTTCCCATGACGCCAAGTCCGATGAACCCTATCGATGAACGGCGATCGATCATTCTGTTCTCCTCTCTACGGTACAGCGATCCCGGCCTTCCGCCTTGGATCGATAGAGCGCCTTGTCCGCCCGGCGAAGTCCGTAGTCGATATCGTATTCCTGTTCGAGATCAAGATCGGCGACTCCGATGCTGACGGTGACCGAGACCGAGCGACTGGGGCTGTGTCCGGAGACGGGGACCCGAAGTTCCTTAATTGCAAGCCGAATTCGCTCGGAGATTCCTTGCGCAACGTCGATCTCCGTTTCTGGAAGCAGGGCCACGAGCTCTTCCCCACCGTAGCGGCAGAGCACATCGGCGTTTCTCAGTGCGGTCTTGACCGCCTGCGCTACGAGCTGCAGCACGCGATCACCCAGCTCGTGTCCGTGCTCATCGTTGAACCGTTTGAAGTGGTCAAGATCCATGATGAGAATGGACAACGGGTGTTTGTATCGGCGGGCGAGTTTTACCAGTCGGTCCGCCTGCTCCAGAAGCGCGTGGCGTGAAGCGAGGCCCGTGAGGCTGTCGGTCATGGCCATTGTCCGCGTCTGTTCAAACCGCTGTGAGTTGGCGATGGCCACCGCCACGTGGTCGGCAAACGCCGTTGCCAGGCGAAGGTGTGCGTCGGTGAAGAAGTCACGTTGGCGCTTGTCAAAGGTGAGCAGTCCCACAACATCGCCTCGAACAACCAGTGGCGCCCCGATCCAGGAGTGGATCGTTCCCGACGAGGTGGCGGAGAAAACGGGATACCGCTCCGAAACGTTCCCAATCCGCGTTGTTGTGCGTTGCTGAATGACTTCGCTGTTGGGGTTATCGCCCGGTATCGGGAAGCGAACGCCAACCACCTCTCCGATGTTTGCCCAGCCGTTTCCGCCGACGATTTCCAGATAGTCATCATGCAGGAGCTGGACCGTGGCCGTGTCGTACGGGACCACATCCATCGCCTGATCGAGCACCACCTGCACGATCTCATCGAACTTGAGCGTAGATGCAACAATGGCCCCCGCCTGTCGCAGGGTTTCCGCTTCACGCGCAGCCATTTCCGCGTCGGCCTTCGCCCGGGTGAGCTCTCCCTCGGCGCGCTTTCGATCGGTCACATCGGTCTCGGTACCCAGAAAACGAAGAGGACGACCTGACGCGTCCCGAGCGATCACTCGCCCCGCGCCCATCACCCACCGCCACCCGTTACTTGGCGTATAGAGCCGATACTCTTCGGTGAACTGCTTCGAGTGCCCGGAGAGAACCGACGAGTAGGCGCGCGCCACGCGGGCAACATCCTGAGGGTGAATCAGAAGGAGCCAGAGGCCCGCTTCGTGATCGGCCTCGGTGTATCCCCACGACCGCCAGAGATCGTGGGGATAGCCGGGAACGCGGTTGTAGCTGCGCTCGAAGACGCCAAGCGCAGAAAGCGCCCGAATGCGCTCGTTCTGCACGACAGGATCCATGGTCGGCGACTCTTGCTGTTGCTTCTTCATCGGATGGGCAAGTTTATCATGATTGCGTGGGACAGTGCATCAGGCTACGGGAAGGTGAGCCGATGTATGTGACGTTTGTTCGTTCAATGTCTGTTCATTCAGCAGCGCAGCGACCCGTTCGTTGAGCTGATCTACGTTGCCACGGACTGCCTCGATGTGATGGAGCATCGCTTCTGCTGCATCGTTGCTCTCCTGCAGCCGGCTCACTTCCGTGATGAGGGACGCGGTGTGCGTGCGGTACTCGGCGAAGATATTGCGAAACCGACTGAGCTCTCCGGTGCACTCTGACGCTTCGCCGGCGAGGTTTCTGTTCTGCTCAATCAGAGCCTCGCTCTCCTGACGGATGGTTTCCATGTTGGTGATGAAGCCCGACAGGGAGGAATCGAGCCGGTGGATGACCGGAGCCGATTCATCTACCACTCCGTTGATGCGGTGAAAGAGTTCACCCGCAGCGGTGACGGTTTTTACTCCGTTTTCCACTGCATGACTCATGTCACGAACTACCTGGGTGATGGACGATGCGTGCCGGGACGCCTCATCGGCCAGATTTCTGACTTCGTCTGCAACCACCGCGAACCCGCGACCGGCATCACCCGCGTGCGCAGCCTCGATGGAGGCGTTCATTGCAAGCAGGTTGGTCTGAGCCACGATGCGCTTGATCAACTCGATTGACTCCTGCAACCGGCCCCGCTGTGCGCTAAGGCCCTGCATGTGGCTGACAGCGCCCGCGATATGGGTGCTTCCGGTGGTGACCGAATCGGTCAGTCGCTGCAGTGCATTCTCTACCGTCTGTACTTCGCCTCCCACTGCAGACATGCTGTCCACGAGTTGACGCTGGGTGTGGGCGTGGGACTCGACAACGGCTGCCTGACGGCCGGTACCGTCGGCAATCCCGGAGATTGCCGTGGACAGCCGCTCAAAGCCGGTATCGGCTCCCCGCGCTTGCTCATCCATCTCCACCGATTCCCCATGGACCGCGGTGACCCCGTGGCGATAGCGCTCGAAAATCTGGGCGATCTGGCGCAGCTCTTCAGCCAGTGCCGTCTGGTCATCCTCGGTCTCGCGTCTCAGCGTCCGAACCCGTTCGAGTACATTGGCGAGTCGGGAAACCATCTGCTGCTGGGCGGTGCTCTGCTCGTCAAGCTCACGGGTGAGGCGATCCTGGATGGTACTCAAACTCGTTACAATGCCGCCGGCAAACACGAATACCACTACAAAGATTGGGACCCGTTGAACCAGCATCGGCTGCCCACTGAGAAGCGCCGCGGTCACAAAGCCACTGGTGGCAACTACCGTGATGATCATCGAAAAGAGCGGGCTCACCAGTAATCCCGTGGGAATCAGCACGACCAGCATGAGTCCGATGACACTCACCGCGACCGCGGAATACTCCTGACCCATCCCGCTGGTAGCGACGGCCACCGCAACCACGATGAGCATGTCGACGGTAAGAAACAGGGCGTTGCCAACCCTGCGCATGCCACGGAGCACCAGGCCGAGACTGATGAGGTTGAGTATCAACCCAACCAGCGAGCCGGCCGCCGCGACCCGGTTTCCAATGACGAAGTAAAAAACCGGCGTGAGGAACACCAGCGATATCGAAAGAACGAGAATGAACGCGATGCTGATGCGCTGTTGCCGACGTTGGTGAACTACTGCAAACGCCATGGGGCACTCCTTCTGTGTTGCTTACGCGGCGCGGTAGGGCGACCGTTCAGAAGTATAGTGCCGAATCAGAATTCGCGCCACCGCAGGTTCCAAGCACGCAGCGATGGACGCATTGCCCTGCGCGCTGCGAGCGGTTACGGTTCGAGCTGCCCGACGGTACGACGGCGACCAAAGCTCGTTCCGCCGCCGAGTGCCATCCGCCAGTCCGCCCCATCGGAGTCAAACAGCACTCGTGGCGCCAGGGAAAGAAAACTGGTCTGTCCGATCCGTTGCCGGAAGTCCAGCGATACCTGGAAAGAGTTGGCGTGGTCAC
>SLTF01000064.1 GCA_007130025.1 Spirochaetales bacterium
GCAGCCACAGGCCCGGCGCAGACGGCGGCTCGGCAACGCGGATCACCCCCTGCACCGGGCTGCTTCCGCTCTTGGCGTACGAACCGAGGCTCTTCTCTTCAATGGTCGTGAGGCCGCCGGCGAAGTTGCCGGGTGAGACCGAGTACTGTCGCACCGATCGGCAGTACTCTTCCATCTTGTCGTACGCGGTTGCGATCGCGTCGCGCGCGGAGTCACACGCGGCCCGGCGCAGCAGCTCGTCGCGAAGGCCAACCATCTCTACGGTCTCTTCCCATACCGCGCTGCCACCGGCTTCAACCAGGCGATCAAACATCACGCCCACCACCGGGTTGGCCGCGAGCCCCGATGTTGCATCGGACCCGCCGCACTCCGCCCCGACCATCAGATCGGCCAGTGTCATCTCCACGCGGGGAACCTCGGCGGCGATCCGCCGACGCATGTCGGCCACCAGCGCCTTGCCGCGGGCGATGCCGGAGACGGTTCCGCCCACTTCCTGGATGTTGAACCACTCGGCGGCCCGGCCCGACTCGGCGGCAATGCGCGCGATCTCGTCGGGACGGGTGTACTCGCAACCGAGTCCCACCGCGAGCACCGCACCCACGTTGGGGTGGCGGGCGAGCGATAGCAGAAGCCGGACGGCGTACTGGTTATCGTAGCAGCCCGAAAAGCCGATCACGTGGGTGTCATCTTCGTTGTCGGCAATGCGATGCGCTACGTGACTCGCACACTCCACGGTATAGACCACGAGCACCAGATTGCGGATGCCCTTGCGTCCGTCTGCACGCCCGTACCCAAGCCAGCTCGCAGCCGCTCCATTCACGGTGTCACTCACACTTTGCTCAGATAGCACCATGCACCTCACTCGTACCGGACATCGGTGGACGCTCCGGTCTCCACGTCGAGGGTTCCCGAGCGCTCATCGAGTCTGCTTCGGCAGTTGTGCAGATGAACCCACGCCCCCACCTCAATCCGCGTCGACGCGAGCCCGATGATCGCGCCGTACTTCACCACCGGCTCTTCCGGCTCCATACCGCAGAGCGCAACCTTGTGCCCCTCGTGGATCGGCTCCACCAGCCGAACCAAGCGGTTTGCCCCTTCGCCCCGGATGGTGACCTCGGCGCCGGCCTCGGCATCATCGAGCAGCGTGGCAACGCTGTCATCCGGATGGATCACAAACGCAACGGCCATCGCTACATGATCCCGAAGGTGCGAAACGCCTCCGCCGCGCCCATGCCGTTTTCGATGGCTTCGCGCACGCGGTTCTCGCCGTGCACCTTCTCCATCGCGGCTTCGAGCACTTCCTGCTCCCGTTCCCGGGGCACGATCACCACCCCGTCGAGGTCGCCAAAGACCAGATCGCCCGGGTTCACGATGGTGCCGTTGGGAAACTCGATCGGGCAGCGATAATCGATGACGCGCCCCCGTACGCCCTGGTCCTGCGCGTATCGCCCGCGCGAGAAGGTGGGAAACCCAAGTTTGAGCACACCGTTGGTGTCCCGCGAGTAGCCGTTGACCACCGCCCCTGCCGCCCCGAGCTTCATCGCCCGGGTGGCCATCAGCTCGCCCCAGAGCGCGTAGGTGAAGCTGGAGCCGCTGCAGAGGTAGACCTCCGACGGCTTCAAGTCGTCGAGCGCATCAAACATCTTGCCGAAGGGCTGCTCCTGGTCTTCAGAGGCCACCCGGGTGCCCGAGCAGTCCGCTTCGAGCACCGGCATCGCGTATCCCACCACCACCATGCGGGTGTCCAGCGGGGTGATCTCCGGCGGCAGAAACTGCCGTCGAAGCCCCATGGTGTCCATCACATCCCCAATGACCGCGCTGAACAGATCCCGCGCAACGGCCTGCAAATCCGTAGGTGTCTTCATTTTGTCTCCTGCAGGCGGTCCGACCGCCTACCTCGTCAGATTCCGGTGCACGTACCGATGCGGGCGGTCGGCGGCGGAGCCGAGTTTCTTGCGGCGCGCTTCGGCGTATTCGCTCCAGGTGCCGTCGTACCAGAGCACGCCTTCGTCTTCGAAGGCGAGCAGGTGGGTGCAGATGCGGTCGAGAAACCAGCGGTCGTGGCTGACTACCAGGGCGCAGCCGGCAAACTCGTCGAGGGCCTCTTCGAGGGCGCGCAGGGTGTTGACGTCCAGGTCGTTGGTGGGCTCGTCGAGGAGCAGGACGTTGGCGCCTTCCTTGATCATCATCGCGAGGTTGAGCCGGTTGCGCTCGCCGCCGGAGAGCACGCCCACCTTCTTCTGCTGGTCGGCGCCGCCGAAGTTGAACCACGAGCAGTAGGCGCGCGAGTTGACCTCGCGACCGGCACCAAGGACAATCAGGTCCTGCCCGTCGGAGAGTTGCTGCCAGACGCTCTTGTTGGGGTCGAGGGTCTCGCGCATCTGATCGGCGTAGGCGAGCTTCACCGTTTCGCCCAGGCGGATGGTTCCGTCGGTGGGCTGCTCGATGCCGGCGATCAGCTTGAAGAGGGTGGTCTTCCCCGCGCCGTTGGGGCCCACGATGCCCACTACCGCGCCGGGCGGAATGGTCAGATCGAGGTTCTCAAAGAGCAGCTTGCCGTCGTACGCCTTGGTCAGGCCCTTGGCCTCGATCACCACGTTCCCCAGCCGCGGCCCCGGCGGCATGACCAGTTTGGTCTCGCGCACCTTCTCGCGGCCGCCTTCGCTCAGCAGCTGCTCGTACTGGGTGATGCGCGCCTTGCTCTTGGCGTGGCGGCCCTTGGGGCTCATGCGTACCCACTCGAGCTCGCGGGCCAGGGTTCGCTGCCGTTCGCTCTCGCCCTTTTCTTCCTGCTGAAGGCGCATGCGCTTCTGCTCGAGCCAGCTCGAGTAGTTGCCCTTCCAGGGGATGCCCTCGCCGCGGTCCAACTCCAGGATCCAGCCGGCCACGTTGTCCAGGAAATAGCGATCATGGGTCACCGCGATGACGGTACCGGGGTATTCGCGCAGGTGGCGCTCGAGCCACGCGACGGTCTCGGCGTCGAGGTGGTTGGTGGGCTCGTCCAGCAGAAGGATGTCGGGTTTCCGCAGCAGGAGCCGGCAGAGCGCAACGCGGCGGCGCTCACCGCCGGAGAGCACATCTACCACGGCGTCGGCGGGTGGACAGCGCAGGGCGTCCATCGCCAGGTCGAGCCGACTGTCCAGATCCCAGCCGTCCACCGCGTCGATCTTCTCCTGGATGGCCGCCTGCCTGTTGGCCAGCTTATCGAAGTCGGCGTCCGGCTCGCCGTAGGCGGCGCTCACCGCCTCAAACTCCGCGAGCAGATCGAGGACCTCGCTCACGCCTTCGGAGACAATCTCGCGCACCGTTTTTCCGGCCCGGAGTTCCGGCTCCTGCTCGAGAAAGCCGATGGTGTAGCCCGGAGCGATCGTGATATCGCCGTTGTACTCGGTGTCCACGCCGGCGAGGATGCGCAGCAGGCTGGACTTTCCTGATCCGTTCAGACCGATGACCCCAATCTTGGCGCTGTAGTAGTAGCCGAGGGTGATATCGCTCAGAACCTTCTTCGTACCGTGCACCTTCGATACGCGGTGCATGGAGTAGATTACTTTCTTGTCATCAACTGTGGTTGCCATGATCGCAGAGTACCAGAAACCACGCATTCGTTCCAATGTGGGCCAGGCTGTGGTATAGTGAGGCGTCCATGCGGTATCTGAACAGCATCCCCCGCGCGCTTGCCCTGTTGTTTGGCGCGTTCTTTCTGGTGTCGCTGGTTGTGTCGATCGGGACCATTGCCTCGCTTCCGCAGTTTTTTGAAACCGAGATCGCCGACACCGCGCCGCCGGAGTACCATTTTTCGCTCTTCCTCCCCGAGACCGCCTCGCTCTTCTTCAGCGAGGTGGAAGCGGGAGCACGCACCGCGGCGGCAGAGTCGGGGGTGGCGGTGTCACTCCACCCCATCGGCAGCGACACCCTCGATTTTCGCCTTGCACGCTACTCCGGGATCGACGGCGCCATCATATTCTCCGCGGTGCCGGAGAGCGAGGCGCGCCGGGTTCTGGACCAGCTGGAGCAGGCGCGCATCCCGGTGGTGGTCATCGAGCACGGGCCCGGCGGCCCCATCACCGACCCCCCGCTTCCTTTTGTGGGCACCAACAACTTCGACCTGGGTCGGCGGATCGGCGAACTGGTCGCCGAGATCAACACCGATCCCATGCACCTCACCATTGTCTACAGCGAGAAATCGCCCGGCATCCAGTCGGAGAAGGACCTGGTCGAGTTGGGCATTATCTCCGCTCTGGGCCCGCGGCTCGCGTCTCCCATGACACGACGCGCCACCGGACTCAATCCGCTGGACGCCAAGAGCCTCACCGACCAGATCCTGCGAACCGATCCGCAGACCAACATTCTGGTCTTTACCGATGCAAACGACACGCTCGCGGCGGTGCAGATTGTCATCGATCTCAACCTGGTAGGACGGGTGCAGATCGTCGGCTTTGGCGCCGGCGATGAGATCCGCGACTATCTGGATCGCGGCATCATTTCGGGCACCGTGGTCGTCAACCCGCGCAAGATTGGCTTCAACGCGGTAAAGGTGCTCGCCGGCCTGCGCCGCGACGGCTTCTCGGCCGGGTACGTGGATACCGGGGTTGAAGTGCTGCGGGGGCGGCGATGAGTCTGCGCTGGTTTCGCAATTCGCTGCGTGCGCAGATCTTCCTTTCGGTCTTCGTGAGCCTCGCCTTCATCATCGTCTCCATGTCGTACATCTTCTTCACTACCCTGCGCCTGCAGCAGCTGGTGAACAACCAGTTTCGCTCCGAGCGCTTCTTCCAGCAGCTGCAGCGCGACGTGGCCGGGCTGCAGGTACCGCTTCTGGACTATCTCTCCAGTCGCTCATCGCAGGCGCTCGGACGACTCCTGATTGACGAGCAGACGCTCCGCAGCGTTATTCCCAACAGCCCGCCGATGTCCAACGACCCCATCGAGCTGACCTCGCGGCAGATCTTCTCAATGCTGAACGCCTACCTCGACCAGCTGCAGCAGATCATCAGTCTCAAGCGGGCGCGCGCGGTACCCGAATACACCGCACTGTACGAACAGATGCAGGAGCTCAACAGTCACATCGTAGCCCAGATTGACGTGGTGAGCCTGGCGGGCCTGCGTCGCCAGCTGGAGAACTACGAGGTGGTCATCGCGGTGTCGCGCCGCCTGCAACTGTGGAACCTGCTGGTCATTGTCTTTGCGTTCTTCTGTTCGATCTTCTGGATGCTCTACTCCATCAGCCGCGTCACCAACCCAATGCACCGTCTGGCCGAGATGGCTGGAGAGCTGGCGACCGGGAACTTTGACATCGAGGACATCAGCATCAGGACGGTGACCGAGGTGAGCACCGTGGTGTCGGCCTTCAACAACATGAAGAACGACATCCGTGCCTACGTGCAGGAAATCGAGAAGCAGAAGGAGATCGAACAGGGCTACATGGAAGAGAAACTGCGCAACATGAAGATGGAACAGCTGCTGAAGCGGATGGAGCTCTACACCATGCAGGCGCAGATGAATCCCCACTTCCTGTTTAACACGCTCAACACCGGGGTGCAGCTGGCCATTACCGAGCGGGCGGAGAAGACCGCCGACTTCATGGAGCATCTCGCCCTCTTCTTCCGCCACAACGTGCGCGAGCGCAAACTGGTGGTTCCGCTGCGTCACGAGATCGAGGGCCTGGAGTCCTACCTCTACGTGCTGCGGATCCGCTTTCCCAAGTCACTCTCGCTCACGTTGAACGTAGACGCCACTCTGCTCGACACCACGCAGGTTCCAGCCCTGATTCTGCAGCCGCTGGTAGAGAACTCCGTCATTCACGCCTTTCGCTCGGTTCGCCACGAGGGGAAGGTGGATGTCCGGGTCTGGAAGGAGGATCACCGGGTGTCTCTCTCGGTTACCGACAACGGCTGCGGCATGCCGGCGGGGCTGGCAAAAGAGCTGCTGCGTCCCCATCCGCACGACATCGAATATAACTCCCGGGTGATGGGGCTGGAGAACGTCATCCAGCGCCTCTATTTCTTTTACCCGGATAACCCCGGAGTGATCACCATCGACAGCGCAACCGATCGTGGGACCACCATCACCATCTCCATCGACACAAGGGAAGAGCCGTGTATTCCGTCATGATCGTTGACGACGAAGAACCCGTGCTCGAGAGTTACGCCTTCATGATCGAGCACGACGCGCCGCAGCTCACGCTCTGCGCCCAGGCCCGGTCCGGCTTCGAGGCAATTTCCCTCGCTCACCAGACGCGCCCGGACATCGTGGTGATGGACATCGGGATTCCCGGGATCGACGGCCTCGATACCATCAAGGAGTTGCAGCAGGTCTACCCGGAGACGGTCTTTATTCTTTCCACTGCGTACGAACGATTTGACCTCGCGCAGCGCGCCATTCCGCTGGGGGTCTCGGACTACCTGGTCAAGCCGATCTCCCGAAAGACCTTCCTCGATACTCTCGGTCGCGCGCGATCCCTCGTCGATGAACGGCGGAAGCGCACCGCGGGTCGCATTGCCGGCGCAGAGCGCGTGGGCGAGGCGCTTGTTGTCGAAGAGCGCAACCTGCTGCACCTGCTGACGTGGAAGAGCCTCGATGAGGCCGAGTGGACCCACTATCGGTCGCTGTTTTCGCTCTCTTCCGATTTCGCCTATCTGATGCTCGTCCAGAGCGATGCACCGCAGAACGAGGGGCGCTACGCCGAAATTGTGCGTCAGCTCTCCCGTCGGTACCAGTGCCTCTCGGCCGCCTACGCTCAGATGCTGATTGTCCTGGTCTCCGACGTTGCGGGCGCGGACAACGCAGCGGAGAAGCTGCGCGAGATCACCGCGGCAACGGCGTCGCCGGGGGAACAGTGGGCAACGGCAAACGGAGGCCGGCGACGATACGATGAACTGTATCGTTCGTTTGAGGAGGCGCTCGGGGCCCTGCCGGATCCGCACCAGCCCGACGGAGAGACCTGGGAACAGCGGGTCCGTCCCCTCCGCAACGCAATTGCCCGGGCGGTCTCATTTGAGGAGGTCCACCCCCAGTTCTGCCGCTACTGGGACGAGATGCTCTCGCGCGATCCGCTGACGGTGGCGAAGGGGCGGATGGTCGCCCTCTTTACCCTGTTGCAGACCGATCTCGGTGAGCGCCTCGGAGACCCCGCCTCGGCCCGCCTCCCCGGTGACCCGGTGCGGGAAATCATGCAGCAGGATCAACGCGAAGGCGTGCTTGGCTGGGCCGGGCGGGCGCTGCGGACGCTGGTGGAACGTGAGGTGCGCGAGCGCACCCACCACTGGCCGGCACCGTTAACCCGGGCCGTGCGCTGCATCGACGAGCAGTACGCCCAACCGCTGCAGCTCTCGCAACTCGCGGAGCAGTGTGGGGTTTCGGCGGGCTACCTGAGCCGCCTCTTCTCGGAGAACCTCGCGACCACCTTTGTTGACTATCTGAACTCGGTTCGACTGCACGCCGCCGAAGAATTGCTGGCACAGAACCGTCTCTCGGTCAAGGAGATCGCCTACGCGGTCGGGTACCAGGACCCCAACTACTTCAGTCGCATCTTCAAGAAACACCGCGGGGTTACCCCAACGTCATTTCCGACAAGGAGGAGCGAACATGAACCGTCTCCCAGTCAGTAACAACCCGGTGGCCTTGCGCGCAGCGATCCTGTCAGTGGTGATGCTGCTTTCGCTCGCGGCGTGCGGCGTAACATCCCGGCGCGGCGCCGGCGGCGAGAACGATCGGCCGGTGGTCATCGGCTTCTCGGCGGCGACCGACACCTTCATCATCGAGCGCTGGAACAAGGACATCAAGATCTTTACCTCCACCGCACGGGAGCTGGGCGCAGAGGTGATCTTCCAGCTTTCGGCCGGCGGAACGCAGGAGCAGATCAACCAGATTCGTTACCTCCTCGGCCAGAACATCGACGTACTGGTGGTCATAGCCCACGACACCGACCTGCTCTCCGGGGTCATCAAGACCGCCAACGATCGCCGGATCCCCGTGCTGGCCTACGACCGACTGGTGCAGGGAGTCCCGGTAACCGCCTACGTCTCGTTTGACAATGTGGAGGTAGGTCGCCACCTCGGACGCGCCCTGACCGAAGCGGTCCCGCGCGGGGACTACCTGATCGTCAACGGGTCAATCCGGGACAACAACAGCTATCTGGTCAACGAAGGGCTGCACGAAATCCTGCGCCCCCACGTGACGA
>SLTF01000201.1 GCA_007130025.1 Spirochaetales bacterium
CGCAAGACCGTTACGGTTTCGGGAAACGGCTGGGTCAATGTCATGACGGTCTCCCAATAATCCTGTTCCCACCCCTTCAGTACCGCCGCCGCCGCCTCGGCGTTCCACATCGCGAGCACCGTACGCCACAGTTCACATCGCGAAAAGCTCGAGGCGTTTTTGAACCCGGATCGTGTTGTTCGATACCGGGCCATGAAATCTTGCGGATCGACATCGGGAAGAACCGTGAGAAGCCGCTGTTGAGCCGTCCGCTCCGCGGCCCGGAATCCTTCCGACGAATCAACAAGAGTCTGTCCGAAATCGAAAACAACCGATCGGAGTACCGAACTCAGTCCCGCCCCCATTTCTTCAGGTAGTCACCGAAGAGCTCTTCATCGGTAGGGATGCGTTCCGGGATCGGGTCAGATAACCAGGTGTAGTTCAGAAAATGCCTCCAATTGATATTGTCGCTGGTCATGTTCCCGGCCCAGGTCCCTCCCCCAAGCGAATCGGTCGTGGGCTGTCCGTTAAAAAAGCTCCCGCTGTTCGCCGCAGCATGCGGCATGTTACAGTTCACCCTTCCTACGTTTGCGCGAGTCGCAAGGATGATCTTGCGTTCCTCGTTCTCGCTGTGAATGGAACAGGAATGCCCTTCGCCGGAGAAGCGTTGCATCTCTTTCATCCTCTCTACCATCTCGTCAAAGTCGCTCCACTTCCAGACGGTGAGCACCAGAGAGATCTTTTCACCGGAAAAGCGGTCCTCCGGGCCGGCTTTCGTGCCCTCGACCATCAGGAACCGGGTGCCCTCCGGAATTTGAATTCCGGCATGCTCGGCGATATACGCAACCGGCTTCGCGACGATATCGCGGTTCAGCTCCTTTCCATTGGGCCACATATACGCGCGAAGCTGCTCGCGCTCCGTTGGACTGCACAGATAACCGCCTTCGTCTTCCAGCGCCTTCACCATGTCGCCATATACGCCGGATTCAATCGCTACCGCGTTTTCTGACGAGCAGGATGCAGAGTTGTTCGCGGTCTTGGATTTCACGATTTTGGCCGCCGCTGCCTTGAGGTCGGCTGTTTCGTCCACGATCGAGATTACGTTACCCGCCCCGACGGTATGACACGGTTTTCCGGCAGCATACACAACCTTCACCAAGGCAGCACCGCCGGTAGCCATCGCGAAATCGCATCCCGCCATAAGTTCCGCCGTTTTTTCTTTCGATGGCTCGGAAATACACTGCAGCAGATCCTCCGGCGCCCCGACCTTTGCGAGCGCCTTTCGACCATACGTCACCGTCAGATTCGTACTTCCCGGCGTTCGCGGATGGGGCGATGCAATCATGGCGTTTCTGGTCTTCAGCAGACTGAGGCCGATGCAGCACACGGTGGACTCGGGATTGGTGCAGGGGACAACATTCGCTACCACCCCGATCGGTTTCGCGAACACCCGGATTCCTTTCTCCCGGTCCTCCCGGATCAGGCCGCAGGTCTTTACGCCCAGCTGATCCCGCATCGTGCCGCGAGTCTTGTTCTGAATCTTGGCGACCTTGTCCTCATACACACCGATGCCGGATTCATCCACCGCCAGGCGGGCGAGGGCGTGTGCCGTATCTGGCTTCTGCCATTCCCACGCGACGGCCGCGACCATCTCGTCGACCCTCTCTTGAGGCCAGAATTCTATTTCGCGAAACGCAGCGCGCGCCCGTCTGTACATTTCCTGAATGTTGTCTCCCATGGATCTCCCTCTGCTCTTGCTTTCCACGCGAACCGACCAGCCTGGTGCCGAGTTATCGCCCGACCCGCTTGATGCCGGTTTTTTCGCTGGGGTCTTCGATTTCTTCAACGATCGCGAACCCGCTCCCGCTGATCTGCTTCCGTCGTTCGAACTCCTCTTTCCAATCAGAGAGGTTCGTGGTCTGCGCAGCCTTGACGTCGGTCTTGCGCTGAGCCAGAGACGGTACGGGACGGTCCTCAGGTCCGTCGTAGTCCTCTTTTGGAGTAAGGTGTTGCCCCGTTCGCACGTAATCTTCCCGTTCCACTTCTTCGATGAAGTGAGCTCCCGCAGCGAATGACCGGGTGACGGCAAGAATCGCCCACGTTGCTTCCGGAGTGAATCCGAGGTCCATCATCGTTGCACCGATAGCACCGAGCATGTCGAGATCGACGGAAGAGGTTCCCTTATTCTGCGCAGCGATCACAACCTCTTTCATCAGGGACACGTATTCCCCTGCAACGCCAAGCGCCTCTGCCCTCGCGAACATTCGTTTCGCAGCAGGATCCTTGAGCATCAGTGCCGAGACTCCAAGGGACTCATCGTGGAGATTCTCTTCCACTATCTGCCGCGCGATCTCGGCCTCACTCATCCCCTGGTCCCGACCACGTTTCATATACGTCAGAAGCCGGTTTCCGAACGACGAGTACGCTCCGTACGCATGTCCGAACGCGAGAATGGAGGCACCGCAGGCTTGGGTGAGAAAGGTCTTTGACTGCGCCACCAGACGGGAAATCGCTGCCGGCATGGACAGCCCATCCTCCAGCGCCAGAATCATGACGTAGTTCAGCATCTTCGTTTCTTCTTCCAGGGGAATCCTGGATTGGAAATCCACGAATAACAGATCGACAACACCGTAGCCTTCTTCCATCAGCTCCGTCGTGTCATACCCGCGGGCAACTATGCGATGCACGTTCTTGTACGCAACCTCAGAAACCCATTGGAACGGCTCCCTGCGGCTGGTATCCAGTGGAACGGTGCCGTATTCACGGGAAGCGTAGTCGTACGGAAGTCTGGGATCATCAAGGTTTCCGATACCAGTCTTGTTGTTCAAATCACCCATTTCTTGTATTCCCCCTCTTGCAACTGGCGCTCTGCGTATTCTTTTCGCTCTGCCTGCTTCGGCACCTTTCGATCCTCAGGACCCACATACTTAATCATGCTCAGGTCCAGCATCTGCACCATCTGCTCCGCTCGCGACGCTCCCCAGGCTCGCCCGCGCTTCATGTTGAACAGTGCGTGTGCGGAGCAGCTGAAACCCCGGCAGACGCTGCCGATGCACCATGCGGCGTTCGGCGCAAAACCAAGATCCATGAGTGCGGTGTTCCCCGCACCAACAACGTTCACACCGACGTAGGATTTCCCATCCGCTTTCCGGCGAGCGTGAAAGTACTTCTCCACCGCCCGCTGGAATTCCAGATAAACCCCGTGCACTTCGAGCTCTTCCTGCTTGAGGTGGATTGGTTCCGCACGAGGGTCACTGTCGATATGCTGAGGCTGCCCCATCCCCATAACCGGGGTCCCATTGTCCAGGTAATCATCAACGAGCGTCTTCGCCATCTCGTCGATCGACTTCCCTTCGTTTCTCGCCCGTTCAAGGTACTTGTTCATCATGTAGCCATGGGCAGCACCCGGGCCATGGACTCCACCAAATGTCATGATTGAAGCCGCAACGGCCGCCGGCAGATTCGGTCGACCGGTCGCTACTCCAATCGCCCCGACCGCCGATGGTGACATCGAGTGTTCGGTGAAGACCCCCATTTCGTAATTGAGCATCTTCTCTTCATTCTCAGTGGGAATCCGATTCTGGAAGAGAAGAAAAATCGCATCGCAAAACGAGTACCCCTCTTCCGCGAGTTCGCTGAGGTTGTAACCTCGTAGAACGGTTTTTTCTTCCGTCTTGTACGAAATCGACGTCTTCCGCCGTATTGCAGGATCTCTGTTCATGACTTCTTCCCCTTTGTGTAATCTATCGATCATTTCGTTACTCGAAAGATAATATATCCTTTGGAAATCCATTTCCGGATTTTTTATCCAGTTCGGATTATGGGGCACCCGTACGGTTCTGTCAACCCATGTGAGAAAAATCCGACGTCATTCTGTCTTGAGAGCTTCTTCACGGTCTTTCGAGTACCAATCGGCCACCTCTGCGCCGGCAGTGAACACGCCGAAACAGAGCGAATCGTCCTTCGAATATCTATTCATTTCGGTGTTGACATCTCGTACACCGCTTCGTATAGTTGGGCGCATGAATCGCGCTGCGTCGTCGATCAACGCCATCCTTCTCGGACTGCTGCTCGCTCTACCCGGGGTCTCGGCTGAGAAGGGTTCGGAACGGCGCCGTCGGGGGTAACCTGACGGAGTGCCAAGCGCAGGCGAAAAAGCCCGCTGCCGATATCCTTCGGTAGCGGGCTTTTTTTGTCGGCGATCGCAGCGCCATACACGGTACGCCTCGGCGTACAATCAGGAGGAATCGATGCCCAAATACACCCCATTCAAGACCGTTGATCTGCCGGACCGGACGTGGCCGGACAAGGTCATTACCGAGGCCCCCATCTGGTGCAGCGTCGATCTGCGCGACGGGAACCAGGCCCTTGCGGTGCCGATGAGCGTCAAGGAAAAGCTCGAGATGTTCGATCTCCTCGTCGAAATCGGGTTCAAGGAGATCGAGGTGGGGTTCCCCTCGGCGTCCCAGATCGACTTCGACTTCGTGCGAAAGCTGGTGGATGAGAAGCGCATTCCCGACGACGTCTTCATCCAGGTACTCACCCAGTCGCGCGAGCCGCTGATCCGGCGCACCTTCGAGAGCGTCCAGGGTGCGCGCAACGTCATCATCCACCTCTACAACTCCACCTCGGCGCTGCAGCGCAAGATCACCTTCAACGCCGGCAAGGAAGAGATCAAGAAGATCGCAACGGACGGCGCCACCCTGGTCAAGTCGCTGCTGCCACTGCTGGAAGGGACCAACGTCCGATTCGAGTACTCTCCCGAGAGCTTCTCCGACACCGAGACCGAGTACGCCCTCGAAGTGTGCGAGGCGGTGATGGAGATCTGGGACCCCACGCCCGACAACAAGATCATTCTGAACCTTCCCGACACGGTTGAGTGGGTGCCGGCGCACAAGCACGCCGACCAGATCGAGTGGTTCTGCCGTCACATGAAGCGGCGCGAACTTGCCATCATCAGCATGCACACCCACAACGACCGTGGCACCGGCGTGGCCGCCTGTGAAATGGGAATGATGGCAGGCGCCGAGCGGGTGGAGGGTACCCTCTTCGGGAACGGCGAGCGCACCGGAAACCTCGACATCGTCACCGTGGCCCTGAACCGCCACGCCGACGGAATCGAGCACGGGCTCGATCTGCGTGACGTGCCGCGCATCCGCCGGATCTACGAGCGCTGCACCCGCATGAGCGTGCCGCCGCGCCACCCCTACGCGGGCGAGCTGGTCTTCACCGCGTTCTCCGGCTCACATCAGGATGCAATCAAAAAAGGCATGGACCGCCGCGACGAGAGCACCGCGCCGGACGCGCCGTGGGAGGTTCCCTACCTGTTGATCGACCCGCGCGATATCGGCCGCACCTATGAGTCCATCGTGCGCATCAACAGCCAGAGCGGAAAGGGCGGCGTTGCCTACGTGATGTCGCGCGATTACGGCTTTGAGATGCCAAAATCGATGCACCCCGACATGGGCACGGTGATCAACCGCATCGCCGACGAGCTCGGCCGCGAACTGACCACCACCGAGATCTACGAAGCGTTCAACCGCGAGTTTCTGCAACTGAGCAAACCACTCGACGTCGTAAAAACCCGATTCGCGTACGTAGAGGACGAGAGTCGCAGCCTCAGCTGCCGTGCTACGGTGCGACACGAGGGAAGCGAACACACCATCGAGGGAATCGGGAACGGACCAATCAGCGCCTTTGTGAACGCAATGGAGGGCCAGGGATGGAAGGACTTCCGGCTCACCGACTTCCACGAGCACGCGATCGGGCAGGGAGCCGAGACCGATGCGGTGGCGTACGTGCAAGTCGAGCGATCAGACGGCACCCGATTCTGGGGGGCCGGGGTTGATGCCAACATCGACCTGGCGGGAACCAAAGCGCTGGTGAGCGCCTACAACCGGGCGCACCGCTGAACGGATCGTAGGGAGGAACCGCAAAAACGGGGGCTCCCGGTATTTTTTAGGCTAAACCAACAATATACGCTTGACACTACACCGTTGGGTACGGTATAGAGAAGTTGATTGCAATCGTAAGGTTTGGTCGTCGTGATCGGCGATCGTGAATCACATACCGTACCGCCCGATGGAGGGTCTCATATGTCTGTACGCATTGTCCGTGTGGCGCGCGTCGTTCTGCCCGCTGTACTGTTCGTTCTTCTCACTGCTCCGCTTTTCGCTGCCGGCGCCCGCGAGCAGGCCGCCGTCTCGCAGGAGATCACCCTGTACTCAGGTCGCGGGGAGTCACTGGTTGATCCGCTGATCCGTCGGTTTGAGGCAGAAACCGGTATCCGCGTCCGTGTCCGCTACGCTGGTACCGCCGAGCTTGCCGTACTGCTGGCCGAGGAAGGCGACCGCACTCCCGCCGACCTCTTCTGGGGCCAGGACGCCGGTGCACTCGGATCACTCGCCAACGACGGGCTGCTCGCCGAGCTCCCCGCATCGCTTCTCGCGGACAAACCGGAGATCTACGTCAGCGCAACCGGACAGTGGGTTGCCACCAGCGGCCGCGCGCGCGTGCTCGCCTATTCGCCGCAGCGCGTTGCCTCGACCGAATTCCCGGCGAGTGTGTTTGACCTGACCCAGCCGCAGTACCGAAGCCGCGTGGGCTGGGCGCCCACCAACGGCTCCTTCCAGGCCTTCGTCACGGCGATGCGGGTCACCTACGGAGACGCACGCACCGGAGAGTGGCTGACCGCCATGCGGGCAAACGACGCCCAGGCGTACCGAAACAACACAGCCCTCGTAGAGGCGATCGCCGCAGGCGAGATAGATTTCGCGATAACCAACAACTACTACCTCCTGCGCTTCCTCGCCAACGATGCAGCCTACCCGGTTTCCCAGCGATTCTTTGCGGATGGTGACATTGGTAACCTGGTGAACGTGGCGAGCGTCGGCGTGTTGCGCTCCAGCACCCGCTTCGATGCCGCCGTGCGGTTCGTCGAGTTTCTGGTACAGAATGAAGCGCAGCGCTTTTTTACCGACGTCATCTACGAATACCCCGTTCTTGACTCCGTTTCGCCAAGCGACGCTCTGGAATCGTTTGAATCGGTCCTGAACGCCAGTCCACGGCTGAACCTCGATGATCTTTCTGATCTTCAGGGAACGCTGACCCTGCTTCGGAACACCGGGGTACTGTGAGTCTGAATGGCTGATTCGCTTGCGTTTGCGCAACCGGTCGCTCGACGCCCCGCACAATCGCCGCCGTGGTATCTGTTGATCGCCCCGGCGGCGGTTGCCGTTTCCATGCTGTTACCCCTCGTCTATCTGGTGATTCGCGCCGCAGAGGCGGATCCATCACAGCTTGCCGGGATACTCCTTCGACCGCGAAATCTGATACTCCTTCGCAACACCATACTGCTGACCCTCGGGGTCCTTGCCACCACAACCGCGATTGCCCTTCCCCTGGCGTGGCTGGTGGTGCGCACCGATCTGCCCGCCAAACGCGTCATCACCCTGCTCTGCGTTCTTCCGCTCTCCGTTCCGGGTTACGTCATGGCGTTTGCCCTCCTGGGCCTCGGGGGGAACATGGGGTTCATGGCGAGGGTGTTTGGCATCGCGATGCCGAGACCGAGTGGATATTGGGGGGCGATGATCGCGCTCTCGCTCTACTGCTTCCCCTATCTGTTCCTGGGAGTCCGCTCATCGCTGATGGGGCTGGACGCCGGGATGGAAGAGAGCGCGCGAAGTCTGGGCTACTCGCCGCGTGCGGTGGTGCTTCGCGTGATCCTTCCCCATCTTCGACCGGCGCTGGTTTCCGGGTGGTTAATTGTCGCCATCTACGTGCTGGGAGATTTTGGTGCGATTGCACTGATGCGGTACGAGGTGTTCAGCTACGCCATATACACGCAGTACGCGGGCGCCTTTGACCGGGTCTACGCGGCGTGGCTCTCCCTCATGCTGCTTGGACTCGCCCTGGTTCCGGTGGTACTGGAAGGACGGCTGCTTCGCGGTGCCCGGTTTGCCCGCACTGGTACCGGTGTGGCTCGGCGAACCCGCATGACACCGCTTGGCGGGTGGAAGCCGTTGGCACTCGCCTTTCTGGCGCTGGTGTTCACCGCGTCAATTGGGCTTCCCTTCGGGATGCTCGCCTACTGGCTTACGCTGCGGTCGCCGTGGCAGGAACTCCCTCGGGTGGCGCGGGCA
>SLTF01000228.1 GCA_007130025.1 Spirochaetales bacterium
CTACAACCGGGAAGCACTGCGCGCGCAGTTCGGCACCATCGACCGCTACGTTGATCCAACCCAGCATCATCCCGACAGCATTCTGTGGCGAAGCCAATACGCTCCCACCGAACCAGAGTTTGACATCCTGGGCGATCAGCGTGCGTATTGGGGGCAGCGCGGCGTGCACTATCACCAGTTTCTGCGCGCCGGCGAGAACACCCTGAACGCGCAGCTGGTGCAGCGACTGCTCCGTCTGGTAGCGGAACGGGGCGGGTACGATCGGGATGCCTGGATCGACGAGTATCTGCGGTTCATGCGCAACCCTGCGGGACACCGCGACACCTACGTGGAAGAGTGCCACCGCGGGTTCTTTCTCAACCTGCGGCGGGGGCGCCCACCGGAGCGCTGCGCCGTAGTGGAAAAACATATCGGTGGCATGGTGCCGGTGATCCCGCTGTACGCTACACTGCGCAGCCTCGGGCACGCTCACCCCGAGGCGTCGGCGGCAGTGCAGTCGCACGTCGCGGTGACTCACGGCGGTGCGCAGGTTGAAACCGCCGCTTCCAACCTTCTGGTGCTGGCCGGCGAACTCTGGGATGGGATTTCGCTGGCGGAGTGTCTCCTGTATCACGCGCAAAGACAGGACCTTGCGTTGCTCTCCGGACCCATCGAGCGGCTCTCCGCGTTGTCGCCGGATGAGGTGATGGGACGACACTACAGCACCGCGTGCTATCTGGATGGAGCCATGCCCGCAATCGCGTACCTTGCACTTCGATATGCCGACAATCCGCGCGAAGCGCTGATTCAGAACACCATGGCCGGCGGAGACAACTGCGGCAGGGGGGCGGTGCTCGGTGCGCTCTTCGGCGTTGCGCTTGGCCCGGACGCATTTCCACCTCCGTGGCGCGACGGGTTGCGCCCCGGAGCACCGGCTCAGGGTGTGGGCTCAGAGTCTAAGCCGGAAGTCTAAGCCAGAAGTCGAATGCGCGAAAAAATGTAGTCGAGGGTATCGCGTTTCAGAACCACTCGATGAAAGGGCTGCCCTTCGATCTGATCCGTCCCGAAACGGCGATACCGAAGATATTTTTTGCTCCGGCGGCTGTCAAACCAGTAGACCAGCCGCATCTCGCCGTTTTCGATCTCCAGACAGGTCATGCCGTGCTTGCCGAGCACGCAGCCAGAATTGAAGATGCACGGGACGAGCAGGTTGGCGTTGTACAGGCTTTCTTCCTGTTCCTCGTGCTCCGGGTCCTCGATGAGCGCGGTGAGGTCGGCTTTCAGCACGGCGATTCGCTGTTCGATCTCCTGCTGACGCTCGATCTCCACGTCGGAATAACTTCGGCAGAGCGTCTCGATCTCGAACTTGATGGAGTCACTCTTGTTCATGCTCTCAAACAGCGGGCGATGGGTATGCGCCACAATCGAGAGGATCTTCTTGGAGCTGGCGAAGTCGTAGATTCGCCGCTCCATCGCGAAGCGCTGTTGTGAGTCGTGGCTGATGGTGTAGCTGCGGATTCGAAGCGGATTGGCAACGTAACGAAGGACCATATCGATCCACCGGATGTTCTTGGAGTAAAAAAGCGAGCTTTGGTGCCCGTGGAAGATGAAGAGGGTGTTGTTCTTGTACGTGAAGCGGATCGCCTCGCGGATGTTGAACCGCTCGTCATGGTTCTCCATGAGTTTCAGGTCGTGGTTTCCCACCAGCCGGTGCAGGGCGCCACGCTCCTGGAAGCAATCGAACAGATGGTAGGTATCGCTCCACCGCCTGAGAATCGCGGGCAGGTGGAACTTCGCCAGCTCTTCAACGTCACCATTGAGAATCAACTCGTACTCTCGGGGAAGGTAGTACCCGGAGAGGGCCGCGTTGAAGAGCGCCGAATTGTGCGCGAAGTCATCTGCCCGGCCGCCATTTCCCATATGCAGATCGCTGAAGATGACGTATCGCCGCTCCGGATCAAGGGGCTGGGGCTCGGTGGCGTCAAACAGGCGTTGCAGGTTCTCGTAGCTGAACTGCTCTTTCTTGCGGCTCATCTATCCTCAATAATAGGTGAGAAGCGGGTTGACGGCAAGGCAAAGCGGGGTCATGCTGAATTCCATGAAGTTCGACTATCCGGGATTCGGCCGTATCATGATCGATGGAACGGCCTATGCCGAAGATGTGGTGATCGACCATGAACGGGTCCACAACCGGGATAAGAGCGCGTCGCGTGCTCTGAAGGCGTCGTACGGACACACACCCCTCTCGGACCGAGAGCCCATTCCGTGGGAATGCTCCATACTCGTCGTGGGCACGGGCGCGAACGGCCGTCTGCCGATCACGCCGGACGTGGAGGAGAAAGCCCGCGAACTCGGCGTCTCGCTCCGGCCGATGCCGACGGCAGAAGCGTGCGCATTCCTGAACGATGCGGACCTCACCACCACCAACGCAATCCTGCACCTCACGTGCTGACGGTGGCCACGCTCACCATGCAGTCGCGAAGTATCGCTCGGGGATTTCCCAGATGACCACCTCCGGCGGGACCTCTTCGATTACGGTGCCACTCAGGTAGTCGCGCATCGGCGCGAAGGGGCCGCGGCCCTCTTCCGCCAGATTGAGCAGGTCGGCCCCCAGAGCGGAACGCAGAAACACGTCGAAGCTCCAGAGCTCCCCGGCGCTGAAGCTGGTACCCACCAGCGTCACCGGGATCGCCACATCATCGAACAGACCAACGGCCGGAGCCTCCTGCGCTTCCGCGCGCCACGGCGAGACCGGCTCAGGCGGAAACCCGAGTGGCGCGGCAAACGGGCCAAGCGGAAGAAAACTCATCAGGTCACCCCGATGCTCGCGCGCGGGCATCGGCTGCAGATCGAACGATATCGGCGCGACCCCTCGGCGATCGAGCACGCTTCGCACCGGGGGAGCCACGGCCTCTGCTGCGACCCGCGCACCCTCCGGCGTCCAGTGGGTGTCGGTGCGCAGAAACCGCTGCGTGTCGGCGGTCAACGCGCCGGCGAGATCGGGCGCTGGCACACCCAGGTCAGCCAACGCGGCGTGAATGCGAAGAAGCAATCCGTCGGCCGCAGGCGGTAGCCGCCGACCCAGCGTCTGCGGTTCGACCTGCGCCATGATGCGCGCCTTTGCCGGGACCACCGCGACCACCAGCTCGATCCCTCGCGCCTGCAGTGCGTCGCGCACGTCCGCCACGAACGCCAGGTTCCGTTCAAACCAGAGTTCGTGGTCCGGATCGACGATGAACTCTTCCGTGGTGAAGAGCCACCCCTCGCGACCCACCACCACCCCGTGTCGGCCTTCGCGCAGAAGCACAAAGCGGATCGCCGTCCAGAGATGGATGGCGGTTTCGCGAAGCGGCAGCTCCTCTTCGAACCGGTCCTGATACCCCGCCGCCCATTCGCCGGTCAGCACCGGTCCCAGGCCACGGAGCTCGCCCAGCGCGGGGTTCGCAACTGAGAGAACAATCCCCGCCGCAAGCACGGCGAGCAGTACCACCGCGAGCACGCGGTTCGCTGTACGGAACTCCATCGGCGCGTCGGTGTGGGCGTGAGGAGAAGCTGTCGGCTGATGATGATCGTGCAAACCGGTACTCATCGGCGCCTTCAAAACTGAAAATAGAGAAACGGCGAGAACGCCTCAGCCTGCAGCTTGATGACCGCGAGCACAAAGAGCAGCGCGGTCCCCGCCCGAAGCATCCGCACCCCGGGAGCCATCGTTCGCGGAATCCGAACCATCCACCGGTGCAGGAAGGGCTCGGTATAGATGATGGCGAACGCCACGATCAACGTGATCAGCGAGAGGCGACTCGCTTCGAGCGCCACAGAGTTGACAGGTCTCGCTCCGTTCAGTCCGACCATGCCGCGAAACATCGCCACGGCCCCGGCGAAGTCGACAGCCCGAAAGACCACCCACCCGGCAACCACGATGAGCATGGTCCTCGCGGTCGCTCCCACCGCATGCCCGCCGTTCCGGGCGTCAGCCTGCTTCGCTCCGCGCCGACGCCCCCACCAGCGCTCCAGCACCAGGATCGAGCCGTGCCACGCACCCCAGATGACGAAGGTCCAAGCGGCGCCGTGCCAGAGCCCGCCGAGCAGCATCACCAGCGCGATATTGCGATAGGTGCTCGCAGTGCTCCCGCGGTTGCCACCGAGGGAGATGTAGAGGTAGTCGCGCAGCCAGGTCGAGAGGCTGATGTGCCAGCGGCGCCAGAACTCGGTGATGCTCCGCGAGATGTAGGGATAGTTGAAGTTCTCCATGAAACGAAAGCCCATCATCAGGCCCAGCCCGATCGCCATGTCCGAGTAGCCGGTGAAGTCAAAATAAAGCTGCGCGGTGTAGGCCAGCGCCCCCAGCCACGCCGCCGCGAAATCGGGATTCGGCAGGGCGAAGACGGCATCGGCGATCACCGCAACCGTGTCGGCGATCAGCACCTTGCGGCAGAACCCGATCATGAAACGGTACGCACCTTCCGCGAAGGTGTCGAATCGATGTTCGCGGCGGCGAAACTGGTCGGCGAGGTCTTTGTAGCGCAGGATGGGCCCCGCAATCAGCTGCGGGAAGAGCGAGATGTAGGCAGCGAGTTCCAGGTAGTTGGCCGCCGGTGGTGCGTCGCCGCGCCACACGTCCACCAGGTAGCTTATCGCCTGAAAGACGTAGAAGGAGATGCCGATCGGAAGAATGACCTGCCATGCCTGCCACGGGGAAACGTCCGCGGCCCCCAGCAGCGCGTTCAATGTATCGACCCCGAAGTTGAAGTACTTGAAGTAGCCAAGGATCCCCAGGTTCAGCGCCACGCCGAGCCAGAGCGCCCAGGAGGAGCGGCGGCCCTGGTCCCGATGGCGGGCAACCACTCCGCCGAGCAGGTAGGTCCAGACGGTGGCCACCACCAGCAGGGCCAGAAAATCCAGGCGCCACCAGCCGTAAAAGACCCAGCTTCCCAGCAGAATCCACGCGGAGCGCGCGCGAAATGGCAGAAGGTAGTAGCCGGCGAGAAAAAGCGGCAGGAAAAGAAACAGAAACAGCGTGGTGCTGAAAATCACCCGCGGCTACTCCTGCGACAGCCGCGCCTGCTCAACCAGCACCCCCACGCCGTCCGTTCCGGTGGGACCGCCCGCCGCTTGGGGGAAGGCGATGATCGAGTAGGACTGCCCACGCGCGAGACCCAGATCTCCCAGGGCGGCAAGCTGCTCGCCATCACGAAACAGCGCAAGCTCCACGGCGACGGCGTTCACCTGCACCGTCCCAGAGCTGCCGGTCCGGACGTCACCGATGACCGTGGCAGTTCCATCTGCCGTCCGAACCGAGAGTGCGCTACCGCCGGCGAAGTGGTACAGCACGATCTGCGCCCGATCCGGCCGCGTATGGGCGGTATCTTCAACGATGAAAAGGCCGTCTCGTGTCACCATCACGGTGTAGTAGACACCGCGGCGCGGAATGAGTTCCTCGCTTCGTGTCCCAAGAAAGACCTGATGAATCCCCGGATTGACCGGACGGTAGGGTGATGCGGTCTGGGGGGCCAGAGCGGCAAAGCGGGTCGCACCAACCCAGAGCTCGGGAAGGGGTTCGGCCTGGGCGTTCACCACGCGGACGAAGGCGGCGTCGGCGGGAGCAGCCGCACCATAGAGACCTTCCTGCGCCCGGATCGCGGGCTCCGCAATCCCCACAATGAGCACAAGAGCCACGAGAACCGGTCGAATGAGTCCCGGCCATCGGTTTTCACGCATGAGCGCCTCCCCACCGCCTGTACTATACCGGGATCCGAGTCTGCTGTGAACCGGAGCACCTGAGAGCCGGAAAATGCACAGGCTTTGGAACACTCGACTTGACAATCCCCCGCTTCTCGCGCACCTTTGCCTCGGTATTGATATGCAGATGTTCCCCACCCGTGGCGCCCGTTCAATCCGCGCGCCGGCCCTTTTTCTGTTTGTTGCGGTCGCGGTTGCCTCGCTCAGCGCCGCGGCCGGCGACGTAGTTTCAATCGAACACGACCAGACCTACTCCCCCAGCCAGGTGAATTCCATGGCAGGGCAGCTTTTCACCAACAGGGCGGTTCCTCAGGCACGCTACACCGTTGACGTCTACATGATCCGCTACCTCAGCACCAACCTCGAAGAGAACCCGACGGTGATCACGGCACAGCTGCTGGTTCCGCGGGAACCACAGCGTGCGGAACAGCCCCTCTACCTCTTTGCCCCGGGAACCACGGGACTCACCGACCAGTGCCGCCCCCTGCGCGAACATCAGGTGGGCATCAACTGGGGCCTCTACCGTCACCACGTCCTTGCAATGGCGGGTCAGGGAGCGATCGGAATGATCCCGGAGTACATGCACTTCGGCGACCCTGACCGCCTGCAACCCTACTTCATCGCCGAGGCCGAGGCGCGGGTCGTTCTGGACTCCGTGCGCGCGGTGCGAAACCTCTTTGGAACCGGTCCCGGAGCAAATGCGGCACTACGCAATGCCGGCGTTCGCCCGGCCGGGGTCTTCCTTTCCGGGTTCTCTCAAGGCGGGCACGCGATCTTCGCCGCTGCCGACCGCCGGGCAGAATACGCCCCCGACGTGCGTATCGACGGAATCATCGGGTATGGCCCCACCACCAACATCGAGCAGCTGTTTCGGGAGTTCTCAGTGGTGGCGGCCCCGATCATCTACACCTTCGCCCAGCACTACGGGGTCGACCGCTTCGACCCCGAGGTGATGCTCGCAGACCGCTGGCTTCCGACGCTCGCTCAGGATGTGCGCCGACTCTGCATTCTGGGCCTGCAGTCCTACTATCCGTGGGGACCGTGGCCCCTCTTCCGGCCGGAGTTCAACCGGGCGCTCGCCAACCGAACCCTGGCGCGGGACTTTCCCGAGATCGATGCGATCCTGCGCGAGAACGCGACCGGCCTCAGCGGCCACGGCGTCCCGGTTCTCATCCTGCAGGGAAGCCGCGACGTGGTGGTGAACCTGGATGAGCAGGCTGAGTTTGTGGTGGCGCTTCGAAACCTCGGCAGTCGGGTGCGCTACCTGGTGTACGATAACGCGCCGCACGACACGCGGCAGATTGCCTTTGAGGAAGTACTTCGATGGATGAACGAACGAATGACGGAAACAAGCGCGCGATGATTGCTCTGCTCGCGATGGTGGCGCTTCTCACCACAACGGCGCTCGCTCCGCTCTCGGCGAATCCCCGATCCGCTGCTCTCCGCGACACCCCACCCGGCGAGATTCTGGGACTCGCCCACGAAGGAACTTTCTCCATCCCCATGGTGCTGGAAGAGACCGTCCAGCTCTTTGAACCCTTCGGTCTTCCCGAGGCGCGCTATCCGGTGGACCGCTACCTGGTGCGCTTTCGCAGCACCGACGTGGACGGAAGCCCGGCGGTGATTCGCGGGCAACTCTACGTCCCGAGACTGTCGGGCGCGACCAGCCTTCAGGGCGTGACCGGCCCGCAGGGTGCCACAACGGAACTGCCGGTCATCGTCTTCGCCGCGGGAACCACCGGTATCGGTGAGCAGTGTGCTCCCATTCTCGAGGTGCCCGCAGTCAACCGCTGGGGTTGGTACCTCGCCAACATGCTCGCCTACGCCAGCCAGGGCTACATCGTGCTGTTCCCGGAGTATCTCGGGTTTGGTGATCGCCACACTCCACAGCGCTACTTCGACTCGGTTGCGGAGGCACACGTGATGCTCGACGCAATCCGCGCGGTCTATCGGATCTTCGAGCAGCCCGATCGACTCGCCTACTCCGGTGTGCGCCCGTCTCAGATGGTCTTCGCCGCCGGCTACTCGCAGGGCGGGCACGCGGCGCACGCAGCTGCGGATCTGCGCCCCAGCTACGCCCCGGAGGTTCCGCTGACCGGCCTGATCGGCTTTGGCCAGACGAACAACGTCGCCACCCTCATGCTCGAAATGGCCTATTACGCGCCGTACATCATCTACGCCTACTCCCGCATCCACGGTACCGACCAGATAAACCCGGCGGACTTCCTGCAGGAGCGCTGGATGGTCACCTTTGAGCAGGACATCTACGGGCTCTGCGTGGAGGAGTTCCAGTTCCACTATCCGCGAGACGGCGCTGAACTCTTCACGCCGGAGTTCTGGCGTGCCCTCACCGTCGGAGGAATGGAGGAGCAATTCCCCGCAATGGCTCGCGTGCTCGCGGC
>SLTF01000349.1 GCA_007130025.1 Spirochaetales bacterium
CGGTCCTGGATCAGGCGGGAGAACTCCGCCCCGGCAAGCGCCGCGAGCATCGCCCCAACCGGCTCACCCACAATCAAGGTGGGTGCCGCCCCCGACATCGACACGGTTCCGGCACCGATTGCGCCCGTTACCACCGCGGAGAACATCCCAAGCGGCGAAGCCCCGATGCTGGCCGCGACGCCCGCGCCGATCGCGGGTCCCATGAGCAGCTGTGCGACCTGGCCGAACCGCGCCAGAGCCTCGATCCCGGTGTAGACGCCAATCTGCCGGATGATCAATCCAATGATCAGCGACGAGAACAGCCCGAGCGCCATCCCGTTCAGTACCTTGATGATGTATTCGCGAACCGCGCGACCGCGGGAATGTTCAACAGACATATCGGTATCCTCCCGTTGCGGGGGATAGTACGAATTTCCGCGGGGAAAAGAAAGCCGCTCTTGCCGCGGCGAGCTATCGCTTGGCCGGGTTCTGCGCTGCGAGGAAGTCGCGGATTCCGGCTACCACCAGGGCGTGGTCCTGTTCGTGCGGCAGCCCGGATGCCGTGACGGTGCCAATGACGCCCGCGTTGCGGATGCGAATCGGAAAGGCCCCGCCGGAGTTGGCGTAGAGCAGGGGATCGAGCGCCCGGTTGGCCATGGTCTCGCCGGAGGCTTCCAGCTTCAGCGTGAAGCGGTAGGAACTCATGCCAACGCGGTTCACCAAACGGTTCTTGCGGCGGATCCACTCGTCGTTGTCGGGCGCGGTGCCTTCCATGCCGTGGTGAAACAGCTGCTGACCGTGTCGTTCGATGTCTACCGCAACGGCCTTTCCTTCATTCTGGGCGCGCTGCAGGATCGCCAGTCCGAGCGCGAGCGCGTCGGAGTTTCGAAACTGAGTGAACTGAAGCTCCTCCTCCTGCCGGGCGCACTCGGCGATGAGATCTTCGGTCGATGGTCTGCGGGTTGATCGTGGCATGTGGCCTCCCTCTATCCGGTATCATAGGGCCACGGCGGCCAAAACGCAACCGAGCTCGGGACATCTATTTTCGTGAATTCATTTACTTCTTGCTTAAAGTCGACAGTCACGGTACCATACCGCAATCATGGCAGCACGCGAAATTCCGATGGATGGTGTGAAGACCGAACGCCAGAAGGGCGAGCTTTCGGTAGAGTTTGCACAGAAGATCGTATCGATTCTGCACGAGGTCACCGGCGGCAACGTCAACGTGATGGGACGGGGAGGGGTAATCATCGCCTCCGTCCAGACCGAACGGATCGGGAGCGTTCACGAGGGTGCCAAGCGCATCATGGCCGGCGAGATTTCCGAACTTGCGGTAACCGAAGAGATGGCGGCCTCGATGACCGGTGCCAAGGCCGGGTACAACGGCGCCATTGAGTTTGAAGGGCGGCGGGTGGGATGCATCGGCATGACCGGCGATCCGGAACGTGCCAAACCGCTGCAGAAACTGGCGTCGGTCATCGTGCAGGAGGAGCTCGCCAAAGAGGCGCTGCTGCGCGAACGGCGGCAGACCTTGAACGAGATGGCCGATGAGATCGAAGGGATCTCGGATCAAATTCGCGTGCTTGCGATTAACGGCTCGATTCAGGCGGCAAAACTCGGCGACAAGGGTGACCCGTTCAAGGTGGTCGTGGCCGAAATGTCCTCTCTCGCCAGTGAGATCACCACCACACTGAAGCGCATACGCCTGGAGGCGGAGAAGTTATGAAGGTTGTTCGCTGGGGAATCATCGGCTGTGGCGACGTGACGGAGAAGAAAAGCGGACCCGGTTTCCAGAAGGCTGTTGGTTCCGAGCTGGTCGCGGTGATGCGCCGGAACGGTACGCTTGCCGCGGACTACGCCAGGCGCCACGGGGTCCCACGCTGGTACGACGACGCCGATCGGCTGATGAATGATCCGGAAGTGGATGCGATTTACATCGCTACGCCACCCAGCAGTCACCGCGACTATACCCTTCGTGCGGCTGCCGCGGGCAAGCCGGTCTACGTGGAAAAGCCGATGAGTCTCGGCCCCGAGCAGAGCACCGAGATGATCGAAGCGTGCCGCTCGGCCGGTGTTCCGCTCTTTGTTGCCTACTACCGCAGAGCCATGCCCAAGTATCTCCGGGTGGTTGACCTGATCCAGAACGGTACCATCGGGAACGTGCGCTGCGTTGAACTTGCCATGTTTCAGTCGTTGCGGGAGCGCGACCGCGATCCGGCGCAGCGGGCGTGGCGGGTTGACCCAGCCGTATCCGGTGGTGGCCTCCTGCTCGACGTAGGCTCCCACGCCTTGGATCTCCTGGATCTGCTGCTCGGGCCCATCGAGCCTTCGAGTGTGGTTGGGCGTGCCACGAACCTTGGTGATGCCTATGACGCCGAGGACACGGTGACCGGAATATGGCGCCACGCTTCGGGGCCCCACGGGCGTGTTGTGTACGGCACGGGACTCTGGTGCTTCTGCGCCGACCGCGATGAAGACTCCGTTACCGTTATTGGCGATACGGGAAGGCTCAGATTCTCGGTTCTCGACGTCGCTGCGCCGATCATTGTGGAGGCGTCCTCGGGCACCGGAGGGACTGCCGGGCGAACGGTGGTGGAGGTTCCGCCGCCGGAGCACGTACAACAGCCGCTGATTCAGACCGCCGTCAACGAGCTGCGCGGTGCGGGCGTTTGCCCGAGTACGGGAGAATCAGCGCTTCGAACGGATCTGGTAATGGCCCGACTCCGGGCCTCGGAGCGGGTAGCTGACACGCGATCAAACTGATCCGTGATACAATAGCGAACAAACCACAGAGAGGTGCAACATGATTCTGGACTCACACGACTACCTGCTGACCTACGCGCCTTTGCACGCCCGCCTCGCCGAAGGGCTTATCTGGCTGCACAAGACCGACGTGGCCGCCCTTGACGAGGGTACTTATCCGCTGGGCGACGGTGCCGTCACCGCCATGGTGCAGGTCTACGACACCATCCCCGCCGAGGATGCGCGCTTTGAGGCGCATCGTCGCTACATCGACATCCAGTACCTGATTTCGGGAACCGAATGCATCGTCTGGACGCCGGTGGCCGGACTCAAGCCGACCACCGAGTACGACACCAACAACGACATCCAGTTTTTTGGCGATCGTCCCGGAACCAACCTGATTCTGACACCGGGGCTCTTTACGGTCTTCTTCCTGCCCGACGCACACAAGACTCGCTGTCTCGTTGAGACCGCGGGTCCGGTGCGCAAGGTGGTCATCAAGGTGCCCGTAGCCTGAAGACGCTCCTGAACGGAGATGCTCCTCACCAGAGATGCTGGAGGCGGTTTTCCCAGAGGCGCGGGTCGTCGACACTGACCTCAAGCGGAACGATGGGCGCCTGCATTTCGATGACCAGGCCCTCGGCCCACGGGCTTCGAACGACGCGTGCGGGTGACCAGAGCGCCTGTGCGTCGGTGAGGACGTCCCCCTCCTGCGGCACCGGTTGACCGGTTGCAAGTTTGTGCAGCAGGTCGATGGCCATGCGGGCGGGGGCGTAGGCGGGCATTGCCACAATTCCAAGCACTTCGTTGTTGCGGATCAGTTCCTGTCCCTCCGGGCCCATCCACGTTCCCGTGATGCTGAAGTTGCGGGGGTTGAGTCCGGCACCACGCACCGCCTCAACCACACCTGGTCCCATGATATCCGGCGTCTGCACGTAGATTCCCACCACGTCGTTGCCGTGACGCGTCAGCAGGTCAGACGTGCGGTCGTGGGCGTCGATGTTGTTCCACTGACCGTCGCCCTGGACAACGCGCAGTTGCGGATAGCGGTTGAGTACCGACATGAAACCGGCGCTTGCGGTTCGGGTGTACATGTCGCGCACGTCGCCCGTGATCTCGATTACCACGCCGTTGGGAACCGAACCGTTGTGCCGCGCGCGGATGTCATCCACAAAGGCTTCAGCGGCTCGGGCGCTCTGCGCCTCGACGTCGGCGGTGATGAAGAAGTCAACCTGTCCGCCCTCGGGGCTGGTATCGATGGCAACAACCGGAATGCCCTCGTTGTTCAACGCGATGATTCCCGGAACGATGGCCCGCTGATCGACGGCGCCCGCCATCAGGAATCCGCTGATGCCCTGCAGAATGAAGGTATCGATGTGGTTCATGATGGTCTGGGCATCGCCCTCACCGTCGCGAACGATCAGCGTAGCCCCGATCTCTTCGGCGGCCGCCTGAGCGGCGTAAATGAACGCCTCGATGTAGGGAGTGCCCGGATACTTGATGACCATCCCGAAGGTCATTCCCTGCTGCTGTTGCCGCGCCCCACCGGCTGCCGCCGGCAGAACCGCTCCAAAGAGCAGCACCACCGCCATCAGCACTGCGGTGTACCGTAGTTGTCTATTCCTGTTCATTCTCGATCCTCCTTGTTGATCGTATCGGTACGGGGACTACCCCGTGACGTCCAGAAGTTCCAGCTGTTCCCGGTGGAGCAGCTTCGCCCGCCACCGGCTGCGACTGCGGTCGAGCAGCAGGGCAAGAAAAATGAGCGCGCCCTTGGAGGCGTAGATCAGGCTCGGCCCCACGCCCAGAAGGTTCAGTGAGTTGGAGAACATCCCAAGGAGCAGCGCTCCTCCGAGCATGCCCAGAGGGGTTCCCTTTCCACCGTGGAGGCTCGCTCCGCCCATCAACGCGCCGGCAAACGACAGCAGAACCATGCCTTCGCCCATCGAGTTGGAGATCGAGCCCTGCCGACCCGCGGCCAGCAATCCGCCTACCGCTGCGAGTACGCCCGCGATGACGTACGCGTAGAGGGTCATGCGGTCCACGTTGACGCCCGAGACGTAGCTCGCCCGCGGGTTCCCGCCGGCGGCCACAAATCGCCGCCCGAAGGGCGTGTGTTGCAGAACCAGATTGAGCACAAAGAAGGTGACCAGCACCAGAGGGATGGCAACGGGGATGTTTCCCGGGAGCCGACCCGCTCCCGCGTAGCGAAAGACTGGATCAAGCGGAAAGAGCGAAAAGGGAAAGATGTAGAGCAGAATGCCGCGGATCATGATCATGCTCGCCAGGGTCTGCAGTAGGGGGTTGATTTTGAGGTTGGCGATGCAGATTCCGTTGAACGCGCCCAGGGCGGCACCGATCAACAGGGTGATAACAATGGCGGCACCGGGCCCCACCAGCTCGGGGGCGATTCGCATCGAGAGCAGCATCGCGATACCGGGGGCAAAGCCAACCGTCGACTCGATCGACAGGTCGAGCTTGCCGTTGATCAGCACCAGGCCCTGGCCGAGTACCAGCAAGCTCATGATGGCTGAGTGGTAGAGGATGTTCACCACGTTCCGGTAACTCGCAAATCGGGGGGTAAAGATTGCGTTGATCAGAAAGAAGGCGGCAACAAGCACCCAGATCAGATTGTCGATCAGAAAGAGTTGTACGGACGTTCGTCGCGTCATGGCAGCGCGCCTTCCTTGATGGTGGAGTCTTGGGGCGTCTCGGTGGTGCCGCCTTGCATAGCGTGATAGAGATCTTCTTCGCGGTAGGCGGGGCCCAGAAACTCACCAACCAGCCGGCCGCGGTAGAGTACCAGAATGCGGTCGCAGACTGCCATCAGCTCTTCAACGCCGGGGGCGGTCATCACCAACGCGGCATCGAGCGAGATCTCGTTGCGGATGATCTGCAGCAGACTCCGGCGGGCGGAGATGTCGATACCCTTGGTCGGCTCGTCGAGCAGGAGCACCGAGGGTCTCGTGGAGACCACCTTGGCCACCACCACCTTCTGCCGGTTGCCGCCGCTGAGCTCGCGCACCTCCTGCTCCATGGACGCGCACTTCACCTCGAGGCGCCGGGTGAGGTCGGAGGCAAGCGCGGTTTCGGCCGGGCGGTTGATCATGAAGGCGCGGGTGATCCACTTCAGCGCGCTCAGGACTGCATTGGATTTCACGCTCATGGCCTGGATGAGCCCCTCGGCATCGCGCTCTTCGGGAAGATAGACGATGCCCAGTTCCTGTGCCCGCCTTGGGTTGGCAATGCCCTGCACGGCCCCGCGCACACGAATCGTTCCGCCGTCCAGCGGCTGCATCCCGATGATCGCCTTCAGAATCTCGGTGCGGCCGCTGCCCATCATCCCGGCGATACCAAGAATCTCGTTTCGTCGCACCGAAAAGCTGATGTCGTGAAATGCCTCCACCCGCGAGAGGGCTTCCACGCCCAGGAGCTCTTCGCCATGCGGAGGCCGGGCAACCGGTGCGGCGGGCTCCCCGGTGGAGGCCGTTCGGGAGGTATCTGCGCCCGCCTCAGTGGTTTCGCCCACGATGAGGGCCGCAAGGGAGCGACGGTCCACTTCGTCGCGGCGGACGGTGCGCACGGTTCGCCCATCTCGCAGCACCGTCATGCGGTCGCACACCTCGAGCAGTTCGTCGATACGGTGTGAGATGTGCAGGATGGTACAGCCGGCGGCCTTACGCTCCCGGATGATTCGGTAGAAGAGCTGCTCTTCACGTTCGGAGAGCGACGCGAAGGCTTCGTCCAGAATGATGATGTCGGCCTGTTCGACGTAGCTCGCCTTGAGCATCATCAGGATCTGCCGCATGCCGATTCCCACGTCACCGATCAGCATCCGCGCATCAATTGCCAGATCGGCGCGGCGTAGTACCTCCGTCGCCTGCCGATAGAGCGCGGGCCAGTCCACGCGCACGCCCCCGCGCAGGGTGGGGTAGTCGGGCATGAAGAGGTTCTCGGCGACCGTATATTGCTCGATGAGCTGCGGTTCCTGGGGGACGATGGAGACGTGCTCGCGTCGCGCGCCGATGCGCGAGAGATCGTCGTGCACGCGGCCGTTGATGGTGAAGCTCCCGGCGGTTGGCGACACTAACCCTGCGACGATTCCCACCAGCGTCGACTTGCCGGCCCCGTTCTTCCCGATGATGCCGTGGGTCTCTCCCCGAACCACGTCGAGGGTGATATCGTGGAGGGCGACCGTGCCCGGGTAGATCTTGGAAATATGGCTGAGACGGAGAATCGGTTCCTGATCCATCTACTTTATCGCGCGAATGGACTTCCACGCCGCAGCGCACTCCGCCGCGAGCTGTTCGCTTCGAGGATCGCTGAGGATGGTTGCAATCAGACCGGCCGGCACCGCCGCGAAGTGCGCCCCGCTCAGGGCCGCGAGCCGAAACTGGTCCGGATCGCGTACATCGGTGGCGATGATTCGGGCGTCCAGGCCGTGTCGGTGAATATAGGCAGCGGTTGCTTCGATGACGGCCGCTGCGCCGGTTGCCTCCCCACAGCACTCCTGGTCGGCCTGTCCGAAGCAGACGGAGACGTAATCGGTTCCCGACTGAGCGGCCAGGACTGCCTGGTTGAAGGTCACCACGGCGGTGATGTTGGTGGGAATGAGTGCGTCCTGCAGGGTGCGGGCGGCGGCCATCCCGGCGTCGGAGATGCAGATGGTGGCCACCATGCGCTCATCGAGGAGACGCTGAAACTGGTCGAACTGGGCGAGGATGCGCTCCGTGGTGCGCTCGGTGGCTTGAATGTAGACCGGCCCTTCGATTGCGTTCATCACCGTGGTCAGCTTGCGCCGCCACTCCGGTCCGGCTTTGGCCAACGCGGTAGGGTCGGCAAACACCCCCGCCGCACCAACGTCCTGTCCGATCCGTGCTTCTTCGGGCTCCGCGCTCGACAGCAGTATCCGCACCTGATGCTCCCTCCCCGGTTTTTCTATGTCATTACACTATCAGCAGCAGGACGGTCTGTCTACGCGTGAAAGGGGAAGCGAAAAGAAAAACGTTGACAGGAGCATTGGAGAGTGCTACGATGCAAATCTGGTTAACCAAATCTGGTTAACCAGATTTGGCGGGGTATGAAGCACACAGCAGAATCGAACATCGACGACTTTCGCGAAATCGAGTATCGGCACCCCACCGATATGATCATTCAGCAGATCAGGGACCTTATCGCCGGAGGGCGGCTCACACCCGGGATGAAGCTTCCCTCGGAGCGAATTCTTGCCGAACGATTTCGCGTGGGAAGAGGGTATATCCGTGAGGCGCTCAAAAAGCTGGAGTTCTACGGAGTGCTCCAGACGAGACCAAAGCGCGGGACCGTTGTTGCCTCCATTGGGGTGA
>SLTF01000387.1 GCA_007130025.1 Spirochaetales bacterium
AGTGATCCGCCTGTTGCCCGACGATACCGCTGCCAGACGGATTCTCGAGCGCGCGCAGCGCTACGCAAAGACGCCCCCGCCGCAGGAGTGGTCCGGGGTCGAGGTGATGGAGAGCAAGTGAAGTTCCCGCGTCCGGTGCATGCCCTGGTGGCGGCTCTGCTTCTTGCAGCGCCGCCGTTGGCCTCCGCGCAGACGATCCGCTCCGTGGGGCTGGAGCCGCCGCGTGCAGCAGCGGGCACCGAACAAACGGATTCCGCTCAACGGCTCGCATCGCTGATCACCGGCACCTTCTCCTCGGAACTTGCCGCCGCCGGTGTCGATCTGCGCCCGGCGAGCGCCGCCGATGTGCTGCTCTTGGTGCAGTACCAGATTGCCGGTGCGCGATTGCTCATGGTGGTAACGCTCACCGATCGAGTAAGCGGCCTTGTTTTGGGTGGGGGCGCGTATACCGGCACCGCGGACCTCGCCCTGGTGACCACGATTCGCGCCGCGGCCGAGGAACTGGCCGTTCAGCTTCGTGACGTCGAGCGCGTGGTGAACGAGCGACCACGGTCTCCGGACATCGTGCGCACGGTTACGGTGACGTCGGTGGACGAAGGCGCCGGGGTTCTTGTGGGTGGCGAATTGGCCGCGGGACGCGTTTCCAATGGGGGCCTGGTGCTGCCCTTCCTTCCCATGGAGATCGGCACCTCACTGCTGCTCGAAACGCGCCTCGACGGCTACTACCCCAGGCGGCAGACGGTGATTATCACCGATGAGACCATGGTGGTAGCGCTGGAGCCGCTGGAGCCGATCATCCGCTGGGAGATCGCCGGTGCCTGGTCGCCCATGCGCTGGGCGGGTGCGGCCATGGGGTTTCGTCGCTATCTGGTTCCCCGACGCCTCTATGCGCAGAGCACCAACCAGCTTTCCACGCGCTACCGGTTTGCCGCCGGATCACGCGCGTCAACGGTGATTGACACCCGCCTTTCGATGGGCGGCTACGTCTTCGCCCCCGCCGAGCGCCGGCTGCGTATTGGTATTGCCACCGGAGTGGGGCTGACGCTCTCCACCCTCGCCGGCGAACAGACGGTGTATACCTTCGTCGATCCCTACTTCAACATCGTGTCGCTGGAGCTGCGGTTGCAGCTGAACCGGTTTGCACCCTTTATCCAGGGCGAGATGATTCACTACGGCGCAGCCGACAGCGGCTACCTCAACCCGGGCACCATGCCCTACGTTTCGCTGGGAGTGCTGGTACCATGGCGACCATGAAGTGGATCCGGTTTCCCGTGGTCGCGGCGGTTCTTTCGGCGATCGCAGTGCTGTTCCTGTCCGGGTGCGAACTCTTCGTGGATCCTGCGGCGCCGCCCTTTGATGATCGCATCGCGCTCACCCGCCGGATTGACGACGTCTTCGCCCTCTCACCACGCGGCGGCGTCGAGATGACGGTGGTGGACAACGGAAGCGGCTACTTCCTCCTGATGCGAGGCCCCGGCCGCGACGGAACCGACCGCGTGGTCGCCTTCGACAGCTCCCTGCGCGTTCGCATGAATCGAACCGATCTCTGGGCCGTCCCCTTCGCCGCTCCCGACGCCAACGGCGACTTCGTGGTGGGAAACGTGCTGTTCTCGGGAAGCACGTTCGCGCTTGCGAATCCGGCGCTCCCGGTTCCGGGGGATACCCACGCTGTGGTGTCTTCTGGGTTGGTGAACGGAATCATTACCACAGAAGATCCAGCTTACACCGATCTTCGCATGTCGCGTTCATTTGACGATGCATGGGGTAACCTGGATCCTCCTGGCGAGTTATACCCTCTCTTTCCTGACCTTGTCGCCGACCCGGATGGTCTCATTCCGCTTGGCGGGTTCGAACTCGTCGCGGCGCAGCACGATCCAGGCCGGGACCGCTCCGGTGTTATTCTGTGGAACCAGCTGCGGGCTCGCCACTTCGTGGTTGTTCTCGCGCGGAGCGCGGTTGCGGATCCGCTTCCGACTCCGCTGGCACCGCCCCAGTACTTTGACGATATTGACGATGCTTACCCAAATATTGACGAAACTGCCGTCGTTCTCCTGCCCACTCAGGAGCGGGACCAACCGGTGTTCTACACGCGGCGCGGAATTGTGGTGGTGCGGCGGGATGGGGATCACGAGGTCTATTCGCTCGCCGGGAACCGGACGGCAAGCTATCGTATGGATGGCAGAGGGGACTTCGATTTTGCGTACGCGCCGGACGGCCGGTGGATGTTCTTTGTGGATCGGCAGCGGGGGCGCCTTTTTCGGGCGTCGACGTGGTGGTAGCGGCGGGCCTATGGTGTTTCCCATGACGGACCGGGTACGGCGAATTGCGATCATCCTCCTGCTGACGGTGGCAACGGCGGGCCTGCTTCCGGCGCTCGGGGCCCGAGAGCCCCAACCGGCCCTCCCCAGCGAGCTGCCCGAGGTCGGAACGTTTTTGGTGCCGGTGGTACTCTATCTCGCCTGGCCCGACAGACCGGACGATCAGCTTCGACTGGTGCGCGATGGTGCCGCGGCGCTTCTGGCCTCGCGCCGGCCCGACGCACAGATCCTGCTTCACGAAGGTGCGCCGCCCGAGGATCGGCGGCAGGCGACGGTCGATCGCGACGCGGTGGCGTGGATTGAGATCGTGGTAACCGAAGACGGCCTGCTTGCCGACATTCAAGCGGCGGCCTTCACCACGGTAACCGTCGAACCGGTGTTCGAAATCGAGTATCGGGAGCTGGTAGGGTCGAGTCTGTTGGTCCCCACACGGTTGTGGGGACCAGCCGCCGATGCGTTCGGCGAAGCGTGGCCGGAACTTGTGGACCTGGCGTTCTCCGACTTCCGGAGCGTACTGCTCACGGTAGAAGCGGTCGCCGGGGCTCGCGTGACCGGCATTGGCGGCGAGGCACGCATCGTTCCCGACACCGGGGTGATCTCGGTTTCCGTAGCAGCTCCTCAGTCGTTGCTGCTGCACGCTCGGGCGCCGCGGCACTATCCGTTGGAGCAGCCCGTGTTTGTGCTGGAAACAGACCGCGTGGTGTCACTCGCGCTTCCGCAGCGGTCGCCCTGGGTATTTGACTTCGGGCTTTCGGGCTTCTCTTATCCTGCGGTCGACGTGGCTCGACACATCGCCGGTGATTACCTCTTTGGGAAGGCCGGGCTGACCACCTACGTTCTGGGACTGACGCCGCTTGCGGATTCCGATGACTTTGGCCAGGAGCGGGAACGGGTGTTCTCGTCCGAGCCGTTGACGGTGTTCTCAGGCCAGCTGGGTACCTATCTTGCGTCACCCCACCGCGCGCTGCGCCCCTATCTGGCCTCCGGGTTTTCCTGGCGGCTGATCCATGCGCGCGAGTTCTTCGGCAGTGACCCCATCGCTCCCTGGGGTGTGGTCACCACGGTGGGTATCGAAACGCGGCCGACGCATCCGTGGCGGCTGTTTTTCCAGTGGGAACCGGTACTGTATCGGACGCGATTTCCCGAGTTGGCGGAGGAGCTTTTGCCCGGCGGCACGACGATCTGGGGTCGCCGGTCGAGTGTCGCAGGGATTGGGGTGGATCCCAGCGACTCCGGCTCTCCATCCTGGGTTCTGGCGGGCGGGCTGTTTCGCGTTGGGGTACGGTTTCAACGGGCGCTTGCGCCGATCGAAGATCAGTTGGCTACGAGCAGGTAGAGTTCTTCCAGAAAGCTGGACAGCTCAGGATCCGCGGTGCGGCTTCGCTCCGCGAGGAGATAATTCCGTCGGGAGTCCGGATCGCGCTGGCCGGACAGGGTGTAGACAATCTCCATGGTATCGAGCAGGGCGGCTCGGCGACCGGTTGCCTGGAAGGCTTCATCGTATCGACTCACCCGCTGCGCAATCTGCGGAAAAAGCCGCTGCACTTCGGCGCTACGGAGAAACGAATCCAGCAGAAGCTTTCCTTCGATCAGTGCAAACGGGTCGGTCCCGGCACCCACGACGCGGTCTTCTTCGTCCTTGAACTGCTCATAGGCCGCCCGAAGCTGGACGATGTCGCGCTCCAATCGGCGAAGGCGGTCGAGTTCTGCAAGCAGCTGTGGGTCAAGCGTGACGGCCGGTTCTTCGGTCGCAGCCGCGTCTGCTTGCGCGGGGTCCGCGTTGGCCACGGTATCGGTTTGCTGAGCCGCGGCGAGTTGCAACGCTTCGATCTCCGCTCGCAGCCGCTCCACCTCAGCCTGAACCCGCGCGCGGTCGCTCTGTGCACCGGCGAGCTGCTGTTCACGCTGCGAGAGCTGGGCTTCCAGCGCCGTGATCTCTGCCTGCAGCTGTGCAGCACGCTGGTTGGCCTGTTGTTGCAGCTCGGCGATGCGCGCCTGCATGATCTGCTCCATCTCGCTGCGCGTTGCGCTCTCTGCTGCGGCCAGGTCGCTGCGGAACTGCTGCGAGAGCTCTGCCTCGGCAATCCGGACGCTCGCGGCGCGAATCTGCTGCACGATGGCCGCCGCAGATTCCGGCATCAGAACCGCATCCGCCACCGCCTGTTCATAGAGCACGAGGGCGCGCTCCACGGCGCCCTGCGCGAGGGCATCGTCGGCCTCCTGCACTCGTGACGCGATGAGGGCGGAGCGGACGGCGGCAGCGCGCTCCTGGTCGCGGGTCAGCAGAAACCGATGACCCGCGAGGCCACCGGGAAGAGTCGACAGCGCTTCCTGGTAGAGGGCCTCGGCGTCGGCGGATCGGCCTTCGGCTCGCGCCTCGTCAGCTCGTTCAACAAGACGGGTGATGGTCCCGAGCCGTTGCGCGCGGGCAAGAAGGTCCGCGGTGTCGGCGTTCTGTTCCTGCGCACGGGGCTCCGCAAGGCGGGAGAGTGTTTCCAGAGCAAAGAGCTCGCCCGACCGGCGCTGCTGCACCATTGGCAGCGAGCGGATACTCTCCTGGTCAAGGAAGGCACGAAACTGGGCGATCACCGCCAGGGCGTCGGTGTACTCCCCGGCGGCAATCGTTGCCCGGATACGTTCGTAGAAACCGGTGATCTGATTCTGCACCTGTGCTTCGCGATCGCGCTGGTCGCGAAGCGCTGCAAGCTGGGTCTGCGCTTCCATCACCTGGGCGCTCTGCTGGGCAAGCCGCGCCTCGTACTGTGTGCGCAGATCGTCCTCGCGCCGGCGGGATTCCTCGACGATTGCCGTGCGTTCCTGACGCGCGTCATCGAGCGAGCGGGAGAGGTCAAGTTCAAGTACCGCGAGCGCTTGTGCCCGTTCCTGTTGCTCCCGTTCGAGCTCCGCGCGGTACTCTTCCACCTGGGCGCGCAGTTCGGCGATGCGTCGGCGTTCATATTCACGCAGCAGCTGTTCGATCTGCTCCTCGGGGATTCCTTCGCTCAGCAGGCGCTGCCGTTCCGCTTCGAGTTCCTCGTCCAACTGGGCGCGCAGTTCCTGTTCGAGACTGCGAACGCGCTCGGCAATGCTCGCTTCGATGTCAAACCGTTCGGACTGGATCGCGGCCAGCTGAGCCTGGATGGTGTTGATCTCTTCTTCTTTTTCCGCGATGCGAAGGTCGGTCTGCCGCCGAAGTTCCTCGATCAGCCGGCTCTCGGCGGTGACCGTGACGCCACCGCCTGCACGGACCTCTGCTTCTTCCCGCTGATACAGCGTGATCAGTGCGAAAACACCGCCGGCCAGGACCAGCAGTCCAATGAGATTGACCAGCAGAGGAAAGGTCCCCCCGCCACGACGCGCCTGCAGGGTGAAGGTGTTGGGCGTGACCATGATCTTGTTCTCTGCGGCGATCTGGTCGATTTCCGCGAGGATCTCGCGCTGTTCCTCGTCCCCGATCGAACCAACCGCGTTCGCGGGAGATTCGCCCTGGGGAAGAGGCCGTTTTTGGTCTGCGCGTCTGAGAAGACCGGACATATCACTCATAGTATAGAACAGAGCCGGAAAAAAAGCACAGCTTTTGGAACTCTCACTTCGACTTGACCACCTATCGTGGCGGCGGTACCATACCGTTGAAATGCTGAATATCGTAACGATTCCCGCCGAGGTCCTGCACCAGAAGGCCGACGCGGTACCATCCATTACCGCCGAAACCGTTTCTCTCGCCGATCAGATGATCGAGGCGATGCACGTCGCGCAGGGCATCGGGCTCGCCGGTCCGCAGGTGGGGCTGCTGCAGCGCATCTTCGTGGTGCACGTGGCCGGTGACGATCCGCGCGTCTTCATCAACCCCGAGATCATCGGAACCTCAATAGAGACGTCCAGGATGGAAGAGGGCTGCCTGAGCATTCCTGGTCTGTACGCAGACGTGGTGCGGCCGCGCGCGATCGAGGTGCAGGCGTACAACCTGCGGGGTCGTCCGTTTACGCTGAGCGCAGAGGGGATCCTGGCGCGCGTGATTCAGCACGAACTCGATCACCTCAACGGCGTGCTCTTCCTCGATCACCTCTCCGAACGCAAGCGCGAGCGCCTGCTGAAGAAGTACGATCCGGCGGAAAACCTCCCGGTCTGATATGCGCGTACTCTTTGCCGGCACCCCGGACATGGCCGTTCCCTCACTTGAGGCGCTTTCCTCCCACTTCGCGGTGGCGGGGGTACTGACCGCACCCGATGCCCCGGTTGGACGCAAACGCACGTTGACGCCGTCACCGGTTGCCGCCCGCGCGACGGAGCTCGGGCTTCCGTTGCTGCGGCCGCAGCGGCTCGACGCATCGTGTCGGGACGAGGTTGCCGCGCTTGCACCGGAGCTGCTGGTCTGTGTTGCGTACGGCAAGATCTTTGGCCCCCGTTTTCTGGCGCTCTTTCCTCGCGGCGGCATCAACCTGCATCCCTCGCTGCTCCCGCGGCATCGGGGGCCTTCCCCAATCCCCGCCGCAATTCTGGCCGGTGACCCGGAGACCGGAATCACCATCCAGCGCCTCGCCGAGCAGATGGACGGCGGCGACGTGCTGGTTCAAGAGCGGTTTTCCCTTTCCGGTCGTGAGACGACCGGCGAACTGACCGAGCGGGTGGCGGCGGACGGTGCGCGGCTTCTGGTCGACGCGGTACACCGGATCGCCGAAGGGCGACAGAAGGCAACGCCTCAGGACCATGACGCGGCCACCTACTGCGGGCTCATCACCTCGGCCGACGGATGGATCGACTGGGCGCTCGATGCAGGTGCCGTCGATCGTGCCGTTCGGGCCTATTCTCCCTGGCCGTCGGCCCACACGCTGCTGCACGGCGTGCGTCTGTCCATTCACGAGAGCGTACCCGTACCTGCCGAATCCTCCTCGCCGACCGGTGTGGAACCAGGCACCGTGGTGTCGGTAGACAAGAAAATTGGAATTCTGGTACAAACAGGAAGCGGGCTCCTGGCAATTCGTCGCCTGCAACTGCAATCGAGAAACCCTCTGGACTGGAACAGCTTTGCCAACGGCCACAGAGACCTCGTGGGAACCGTATTGGGAGGACGTACAACCGCATGAAACGCGTATCCGACTTGCTTTATAAGATGAAATCGCGCCGATCCGACGGTGGCGAGTCCCAATACACCCGAATGGTTCTGTTCTCGCTCGCCGGAGTTGTGATTCTTATGCTGGTCGCCTCGCTTTCGGCATTCCTTCTGTCGCTGCGTGGCCCGGAGCAGACCCTTGTCCCCGATGTCCGTCGTCGGGAGCTCCCTGCAGCGCTGATGGAGCTGCAGGACCGGGAGCTCAATCCCCGCATTCAGATGCGGGTCTTCTCCGACCCCGAGCTTCGCGGCAAGGTGGTCGAGCAGGATCCGGCTGCCGGGACGGTGGTTCGCGCCGGGCGACGGGTGAACCTGATCGTCAGCGAGGGACCGGTTGTTGATCGGGTAGACGACTTCACTGGACGGAGCCTGGAAGACGTCCGGGTAGAGCTTCAGTTGCTGTTTACCACCTTTGATGCGGTGAAACAGATCGGCGCGGTGAGCTACGTCTTTGACTCAAGCGAACCGGGCACCATTCTGGAACAGAGTCCGCTCCCGGGTACCGAGATCACCGGCTTCACCACGGTTGACCTGGTGGTCAGCAGAGG
>SLTF01000068.1 GCA_007130025.1 Spirochaetales bacterium
CTCCGAGTGGGCTTATTTTCATGCTCTTCCTCCTGTCGCATCACATGATTGAGTGTCTTGGAATGAACCGTGTTCGCGCCACAATATACGATGGAGGGTGTGCAAGGTCAAGCAAAATGCATCGTGACGCACGCGATGACGTTCAGGAGGGGCGTTCTGGTGTGTTTTGATACACATTTGGGCCGATACAACCCAGGCGGGTCACATCGACACAGTGCAACGGTTGCGCCCGATTCCCGGTATTCGGGAAAACCGGGCTAACTGTTTTCTTGTAATGAAGATAACGGGTTTTCAGAACGCAGAGAGAAGTGGCACGCTGCTTGCATGTATTTCTCCGTCACAGGAGGACGCGCATGACCAGCACCAGCAAGACCCGCCCGGCACATTATTCCAGTTTCAGTCGGGATGACGAGAACATTCTTTCGATTTACCTCAAGGAAATCAATAAGATCCCTTTGCTCACCCGGGAAGAAGAAGAACGGTACGCGCGTGCCGCGGAACAGGGCGACAAGTCCGCAAAAGACAAACTGGTCCAGGCGAATCTTCGCTTCGTGGTAAACGTCGCAAAAAAATACCAGAACCAGGGGTTACCGCTTTCCGACCTGATCAGCGAAGGAAACATCGGACTCATGAATGCCATTGAGCGGTTTGACGTGGACAAGGGCTACCACTTCATCTCCTATGCCGTGTGGTGGATTCGACAGGCAATTCTCAAGGCAATTTGCGAAAAGTCACGCATGATTCGCCTTCCGCTCAATCGCGCGAATGAGCTTGTGCAGATCGAGAAAGTACGCAAGGAGATTCAGGGTGTTCGCGGGGAAGACGCCGAGATGCGCCGCATCGCCGAAACCCTGAATATGAGCCAGGACCACGTGGCTGATCTTATCAACATTTCCCGCGATCTCATTTCTCTCGAGACTCCCGTCTACGCGGAAAAAGATTCCTCGCTTCTCGGCGACTTCGTCGAAGACGAGGGATACCAGCAGCCGGAAGCCGAGCTGATCGAGAAGGCGCTCAAAGATGACATTAACGACGTCCTGACCACGCTGAGCGATAAGGAATCGGAGATTATTCAGTACCGTTTTGGACTCAACGGTCGCAGCCCGCTCTCGTTAAAAGAGATTGGCGACAAATACAACCTCACCAAAGAGCGTATTCGGCAGATCGAAAAAAAGGCGCTGAAACGATTGCAGCACCCCAAGCGCAGCCGATTCCTGGAGGCCTACGTCGCGTAGGGGCGTCTCTGACCGATCTCAACTGAATCAATCGATACAAAACAGGCTCCCGCGTCGCGTTGTTGACACGGGAGCCTTTTTTCTTTAGGGTACGGAATTAAGACAAATCATCACGACTTAACACTTTCTGGGGGAAATAACAATCATGGCAAACAAGAACGTCTACTTTTTTGGCGGCGGAAAGGCCGAAGGCTCTGCAAAAATGCGCGAACTGCTTGGTGGCAAGGGTGCCAATCTCGCCGAGATGACGGCGGTTGGGGTGCCCGTGCCTCCCGGTTTCACCATCTCCACTGAGGTCTGCGCGCACTACTTTGAAAACGGCAAGAAGTATCCCGTCGGCTTGGAAAAAGAGGTCGCCGACCATCTCGATCGCCTGGAAAAAATGATGGGCAAGAAGCTCGGTGACGCCAACGATCCACTGCTGGTGTCGGTGCGTTCCGGTGCAGCCGCCTCGCTTCCCGGCATGATGGACACCGTCCTCAACCTCGGACTCAACGACAAGGCGGTCGAAGGCCTCGCGAAACTCGCCGGCAATCCACGGTTTGCGTGGGACTCCTATCGCCGCTTCATCAACATGTTTGGCGACGTCGTCATGGGTGTGGATCACCACCACTTCGAGACCCAGCTGGACAAGGTGAAGGCGAAGAAGAAGGTTGAGCTCGACACCGATCTCGACGCCGATGATCTGAAAGAGGTCGTTCGCCTCTACAAAGAGGTGTACAAGAAGCACACCGGAAAGGGTTTCCCCCAGAATCCGGTCGAGCAGCTCTGGGCTTCGATCAACGCGGTATTCGGTTCGTGGAACAACCCACGCGCAATCTCGTACCGGAAGATGAGCAACATCACCGGCCTCAAGGGTACCGCGGTCAACGTTCAATCGATGGTCTTCGGAAACCTGGGTGATGATTCGGGCACCGGCGTCTGTTTCTCCCGTGACCCGGCGACCGGACAGAAAATCTTCTACGGCGAGTACCTCATCAACGCTCAGGGCGAAGACGTGGTCGCCGGTATCCGTACCCCGCTCACGATTTCGACGCTGCAGAAGAAGAACAAGAAAATGTACGACCAGCTTGTTGCGGTGAAGGATCGTCTCGAGGCGCACTACCGCGACATGCAGGACATGGAGTTCACCATTCAGCAGGGCGAACTCTTCATCCTTCAGACCCGCAACGGGAAGCGAACCGGTGCCGCCGCGGTCAAGATCGCCGTGGATATGGTTGCCGAAAAGGTGATCAAGGAAGAAGAAGCGGTGAAGCGCGTGACCCCCGAGCTGCTCGATCAGGTCTTTCATCCGATGATCGATCCCAAGGGCAAGAAAGGCGTAAAGGCGCTTACCAAGGGGCTCAACGCCTCTCCCGGCGCCGCGACCGGTCAGATCGTGTTTACCGCCGAAGATGCCGAAGCGTGGGTGAAGCAGGGCAAGAAGGTGCTTCTGGTCCGCAAGGAGACCTCTCCTGAGGACATCGGCGGCATGCACGCGGCCGAGGGTATTCTGACCTCTACCGGTGGTATGACGAGCCACGCTGCGGTTGTTGCGCGCGGCATGGGAACCCCCTGTGTGGCGGGCGCCAAAGAAGTGGTGGTCTCCGGGAAGGTGATGGAAATCAAAGGGAAGAAGTTCAAAGAGGGTGAGTTTGTTACCATCGACGGTTCGACCGGTGAAGTCTTTGCCGGCCACCTTGATCTGGTTCAACCCAAGGTTTCCGGCGAGCTGAAGACCTTCCTCTCCTGGACCGATAAGATTCGCAATCAGGCAAAGCGCTCCGGTCTCGATCAGGTCGGCTTCAACATCCGCACCAACGCTGACACACCGGAAGACTCCAAGCGCGCGCGTGAGTTTGGCGCCGAAGGAATCGGACTCTGCCGCACCGAGCACATGTTCTTCGATGAAGACCGCATCCGCATCTTCCGGGAAATGATCCTGGCCGAAGACCTCACCGCCCGGGAGAAGGCGCTCAAGAAGCTGCTTCCGTACCAGAAAAAGGACTTCAAGGGAATCTTCAAAGCGATGGATGGTCTGCCCGTCACCATCCGCCTGCTCGACCCGCCGTTGCACGAGTTCCTTCCGCAGGTGAACGATGCGGCAAAGATCAAAGAGCTCGCCGAAATCACCGGGGTATCGCCGGCGAAGATCAAGGCGAAGATCGTTTCGCTGCACGAACTCAACCCCATGCTCGGACATCGCGGCTGCCGCCTTGGCATCACCTATCCGGAAGTCTACGACATGCAGGTCGAGGCGATCATCAGCGCCGCCGCCGAGTGTGCCGCCGCGAAGATCAAGGTCCTGCCCGAGATTATGATTCCTCTTGTGGGAACCGTGAAAGAGTTGCAGGTGCTGCGCGACAACGCCGAGGCCGTCTGCAAGAAGGTCCTCGCCGCCAAGAAGTCGAAGGTTCAGTACCTCATCGGTACCATGATTGAGATCCCGCGGGCGGCCCTCGTTGCCGATGATATCGCAAAGGTTGCCGATTTCTTCTCGTTCGGAACCAACGACCTCACCCAGATGACGCTTGGCTACTCGCGCGACGACGTCGGAAGTTTCCTGCCGCTCTACGTTGAGCAGGGCATTCTCGAGAATGACCCGTTTGCCGTTCTCGACCAGACCGGCGTTGGCCAGCTTGTGGAAATGGGAACCAAGAAAGGACGCTCAACCAACGACAAGCTCAAGGTTGGTATCTGTGGCGAGCACGGCGGGGAGCCTTCCTCGATCGAGTTCTGTTACCGATCCGGCATGAACTACGTTTCGTGCTCACCCTTCCGCGTGCCCATCGCTCGGCTTGCCGCAGCGCAGGCGGTCATCAAGAACCGCTGATCTTCAATCCGTCCAACGGCACTTGGGGGTAAGACCCAACGGCCTGAGGACGGTGAATATCACATCTGTTTGGCAAAGCCGACCCCCGCACGGGGGTCGGCTTTTTTTGTGCGTCCGGCAGGGCGCACAAAAAAAGACCCTGCCGAAGCAGGGTCTTTGCCGCCGATCAGAATTGAACTGATGACACGAGGATTTTCAGTCCTCTGCTCTACCAACTGAGCTACAGCGGCGAGTAACGTGTGGGTTTGTTTATATGAGATTTCCGTTTTGGTGTCAAGGGTGAGAGGAAAAAAACCGTCGACTTGACCCGGTCCGCGTTCCACGGATATGCTGAAGGGCGATGGATCTGAACAAGCGACGCGCCGACGCCTACCGCAAGCAGCGTGCGGCTGCTGAACCGCAGGACGAAGCATCCCTACCGCCGGAACCTCCCGTCGCGGAGACGGTTAAGCGGAAATCGGCGCAGCGGGTCGACGGACCTGCGCCATCGGGCCCCTCCGGTCCGGGTGCCACGGCGGATCGTAACGCGCGATCGGTCGCCGGGCTGCTCAAGGTTGGGTCGGACGGAACCCGCGCTGCAAAAGGGGTATCCAAGGTCGCCCGATTCCTGATGGCGGTGGGTAAGGATGAGGCCGCCGCGGTGCTGCGCCACCTCTCGGAAGCAGAGGTCGAGGCGGTGCTGCGCGAGATCACCACCATATCGCGGCTGGGGGCTGCGGAAGCGGCGGAGATCCTGGGTGAGTTTGGGCGTGAGCGGCTGAAGCGGCGGCTTGAACCTCAGGGTGGGGCCGAGGTCGCCCGCCAGATGCTCGATCGGGCGTTTGGCATCGATGTCGGACGCATGATCTTTGAGCGCATCGCTCCCCGGGAATCAGGCCGTGCGTTTGAGTTTCTCGAAGACCTCGAACCGCAGCAGCTTGCGGTGATTGCGCGCGAAGAGTCACCCGCCGCAATTGCGCTGATTGCCGCCCATCTCTCTCCCCGGTCGGCGGCGGCCCTCATCGACCGGCTGCCCGACGACACGCGCGCGCTGGTGATTCGCCGCATTGCGCGCATGGAGCGCGTTGACACCGATGTCCTCGCGCGCGTTGAGGAGTCGCTTCGGGAGAAGATTCGGTCTCACGCTACCGCGGACACCGAGGAAGTCGACGGGATGGGGGCCCTCGCCCGCATCCTTCGGACCATGGGAGCGGCAGAGGGAAGCGAGATTCTGCGAGACCTTCAGAGCGACGAACCGGAGATCTTCGAACAGATCCAGGATCGCCTTTTCACCATTGAATCCTTGTTGCTGATCGATGATCAGGATCTGCAGAAAGTGCTGCGAGAGTTCAGCGACCGTGACATCGCCCTCGTCCTGAAGGGTAAGACCGAAGAGATCCGTGGCCGTATCATCAAAAACGTGTCGGAGCGGAGACGGATCATCATTGCCGAAGAATATACCCACCTGGGGCCGGTTCCTCGCAGGGATGTGGATGTTGCCTCGCGTGCCTTTCTGGAGCACCTGCGCCGTCTTGAGGAAGAAGGTGAGATTGTGGTTCGCCGGGAGACCGATGAGTACGTCTGAGCATCGTAATCGCGCGGCACCGGAAACCGGTTTGGCTTGTCCATGACCTCGTGTTTGAATATAGTAGGGGAACAACGAGGTAACGCGTGTACTCTGTTCGCATGGCATATCTGTTCTGGGTTCCGTCGCTCTTCGGCGTAGCGGGTCTTCAGCGACTCTATCTGGGGAAGTTTGGTACGGGGATTCTCTATCTTCTGACCGGGGGCCTCCTGGGAGTCGGGACGATCTACGACGCGCTCACGCTGCCGGCGCAGGTTCGGGAGGCGAGGCTGCGCCTTGGGTATCGTGATGCGATCGGTCCGATACACGTTTCGGTTACTCGCGAACCGGGAGACGGACGGCCGCGCTCCAAACCCCGCTCGGTCGAACAGACGATACTCCACAGCGCGAAGGCCAACGGGGGTGTGATCACTCCCTCTGAGGTCGCGCTTGAAGCCGGGGTTTCGCTGGATGAGGCAAAGAGCCTTCTTGAGAAGCTCGCCGATAAGGGCTTCGCGGAGGTCCGAGTCAAGAAGAGCGGCTTGATCGTTTACGTCATTCCCGACCTTGCCGACGAGTACACCAAATCAGAGTTGGAAGACTTCTAGGAGAACACCATGACCGCCAACGAACTGCGCAGGAAGTACATCGACTTCTTTGTTTCCAAGAACCATGTCGAGATATCGGGTCAGTCACTCATCCCGGAGAATGACCCCACCGTGCTCTTCACCACGGCCGGTATGCATCCCCTGGTTCCCTATATTCTGGGCGAGCCGCACCCGGCGGGGCAGCGGCTGGTCAACTACCAGAAGTGTATTCGCACCGGAGATATTGAGGACGTCGGCGACTCGAGTCACCTGACCTTCTTTGAGATGCTGGGGAACTGGTCGCTGGGCGATTACTTCAAGGAAGACGCCATCCGCTGGTCGTATGAATTCCTGACCCATGGCGATTGCCTGGGATTCGATCCCGAGACCATTTACGTCACGGTTTTCGAAGGCAACCAAAATGCGCCGCCCGATACCGAGTCGGTCAAGATATGGCGCTCCCTGGGTATTCCCGAATCGCGAATTCTGGCCTTGCCGATGGAAGACAACTGGTGGGGACCCGCCGGTCAGACCGGTCCCTGCGGACCGGATACGGAAATGTTTGTCGACACCGGGAAACCGTCATGCGGGCCGTCGTGCCGTCCCGGTTGCGGTTGCGGCAAGTTTTTCGAAATATGGAACGACGTCTTCATGCAATACGAAAAAACGGCCGACGGCGGTTACCGACCGCTGAAACAGCATAACGTGGACACCGGCATGGGTGTCGAGCGTACCGTGGCCATGTTGCGGGGGTATGCGTCCGTCTACGATATCGAAGAGTTCGCGCCGGTCATGGACGCCTTGCGCGCCATGACGGCGTCTCCGCCCGACATGGATCCCGATCGAATCGTCACGGCGCATCGCGTGATTGCCGATCATTTACGGTCCGCCGTGTTCATCCTGGGAGACGAACATGGCGTCAAACCGGGTAATCTCGGACAGGGTTACGTTTTACGCCGCCTCATCCGGCGCGCCGTGCGCTATGCGCGCGGGATCGGGTTGCCGCAAGGATTCGGCGGCCGGCTTGCCGGGACGTTGATCGATCTGGCCGCGGGCGCGTATCCGGAATTGCAACGGCATCGCGAGACGATCGTTCATGATCTCGATGAGGAAGAAGAAAAATTTACCCGTACCTTGAACCGCGGCATGAATGAATTGCAAAAGGTCATCGACAACCTGAAAACGCACCGTCAAACCCGTTTATCCGGGCGGGTGGCCTTTAAACTGTATGATACCTACGGTTTCCCGATCGAGTTTACCGCCGAAATATGCAGCGAAGCCGGACTGACGGTGGACAACGCCGGATTCGAGAAGGAATTCAAACGCCACCAGGACGTTTCGCGTAAAGGGGCCGAGAAATCGTTCAAGGGCGGTCTGGCCGATCAATCCGAACAAACCACGCGATTGCATACCGCCACCCATCTCCTGCACCAAGCCTTGCGGCAAGTCCTCGGTGAACATGTCCAACAAAAAGGATCCAATATCACCGCCGAACGCTTGCGATTCGATTTCTCGCATCCCGCCAAGGTGACGCCCGAACAACAACAAGCGGTCGAAGCGATCGTCAATCAACAGATCGCGCGTCAACTGCCGGTATCCATGAAGGTCGGGACCGTGGAAGAAGCCAAGCGTGAAGGCGCCCTGGCGTTGTTTGGCAGCCGTTATGACGAACAGGTGAAAATCTATGCCATCGGCGATTATTCCACGGAAGTATGCGGTGGACCGCATGTCGACAATACCGCCAAACTGGGCCGGTTCCGGATC
>SLTF01000134.1 GCA_007130025.1 Spirochaetales bacterium
CCACCTCTTCGAGCGTGAGCGAGTAGCCGTCCTCCAGGCCAAATCGCATCTTCAACACCTCCTGCTCGCGAGCGGGAAGCGTCGACAGCACGCTGCGGAGTTGCTCCTGCAGAAGCGTAAACGCCGTCTGGTGGGCGGGGTTCTCCACGTCCTTGTCTTCGATGAAATCACCGAGCAGAGAGTCTTCCTCTTCTCCAATTGGTGTTTCCAGAGAGATCGGTTCACGCGCAACGTTCTTGACGGACTTAACGCGCACCACCGACCAGCCAAGTCGGTCCGCGATCTCCTCGTCGTTGGGTTCTCGGCCCAGCACCTGCATCAGCTGCCGCGATTCGCGAACGACCTTGTTGATCTGTTCGATCATGTGTACCGGAACACGAATCGTACGTGCCTGATCCGAAATCGAACGGGTGATTGCCTGACGGATCCACCAGGTCGCGTAGGTCGAGAACTTATAGCCCTTTCGGTACTCAAACTTCTCCACCGCCTTGATGAGGCCGATATTGCCTTCCTGAACCAGGTCAAAGAAGTGGAGGCCGCGGTTGGTGTACTTCTTGGCAATGCTCACCACCAGGCGGAGGTTGGCCTTGATCAGACGGTCCTTCGCGGTCTGCATCATGGTCTTGCCGCGAATGATCTCTTCGGACATTTCCAGAACATCTTCGATACTGTTCTCGAAGCCCACTTCCAGACCGCGCAACTTCTTCTCAGTGATCTGAATCTGGCGAATCTTGTCCTTGATCTGGTCGGCGGTCAGCCCGAGTTCTTCTTCGATGCGAAGCCGCTCCACGGTAATCGCCAGCCCCCGACCGAGGCTCCGCAGCTCCCGCATATTCGAGACACGCAACCGCTTCTCAATCCGTTCCTGCTCTTTCTGATACTTCTGAATTTTACGCGCCGCACCGATGAACTTTTCGGAGAACAGCAGGATCTCTTCCTGATGAATCTCGATCCGCCCGATCCGAGTGAGAAGATCGCGTCGCGACTTGCTGAGAGGCCCGTCTTCCAGGACGTCTCCCCCCTTCGCCACCACTTTGTTCTTCTGCTCCACGTATTGCTTCAGATCGGCGTACACTTCCCGCAGGCTTTCCCGATAGAACTGCGCGAGGCGACGGCGCTCGGCGAGAAACTCCGAGATCTCTTTCTTGGTCAGATTGAGTTCCCGCGGGTCTTTTTTTGAGAACGCTCGCTGTGCGAGAGCGAAGACCTCGGGAATGATCATACCCGAATTCTTGATCACTCCCTTGATGATGTTTTCGCCCTCTTCCATTTTTTTGGAGAGTTCAACTTCCTGCTCGGCAGTGAGCAGATTCTCTTTTCCGATTTCCCGCAAGTAGAGTCGAATCGGGTCGTCGATGGCGGTCTCTTTGTCGCCAACCACTACCCGCTTCTTTTTCTCGGGTTTCCGTTCCTCTTCCACAGAAACGTCTTCCTCTTCGAGGCTTACGTTATGCTTCGCGAGAATCCCGATGACCTCTTCGATCTTTTCAGAGTTAACCACTGAATCCGGTAGAAAATCGTTCACTTCGTCATAACTCACACTGGATTTGTTGCGTGCGTACTCAATCAGGCGTAACATTGCAGGATCATTCTGCAGTTCGGTCATCTAACAATACCCTCAGTTTGAGAACTTCGCGGTCGAGCACCATCTTCTCATGCAACAGCTGCTCCACCCCGTTTGTGGTCTCTCCCGCACGACGGAGCAGCGAATCGAGCCGCTTTCGTTGGTCGAGCAGACTGCGTTCCTTCACGCGGTAGGCCCCATCACGAACAGCTCTCTCGGCATTCTCAGAAAATTCGCCGGATGAGAGCTTCTCGGTAACGAGTCGTACGGTGTCGGTGTCTTCGATACGCGACAACAGCAGTTCGATCGATTCTTCTTCCTTTCGATAGCACTCTTCAAGTGCCACAAAAATATCACGGGCGCGGCTGTCTCGCAGTTCCTCCAGGGTGATCGTGCGTCGCACGAAGGGAAAAAACTCCCTGTTCACCACCGTTGCGAGCATGAGGAACAGGTCGATCGACGTCGTTTCCTGTTTCCGCTCCACCGCGGGCGCCGGTTCGGGTTTCCCCTGCCGAAAAAAATCCTCCCGGACCGCCATGCGATCCATACCAAGTCGATCGGCAACCGCTTCCAGGTAGCTGTCTCGGGCCACGGCAGATCGTACTCGACTAATATACGGAAAAAGCTCCCGCAAAACAAACTCTCGGCCTGATGCCGAGAGCGCATCGACCCCGAGAAGAGATTGCGAAAGCAAGTAGTCAAATACGGTTATAGTACAAGCGGCCGCGTTTTGCAACTCCTGCGGCCCAAGCTGCTCGAGAATCTCTGCAGGATCCTTTGGGGTATCGCTCTCCGTATGGGAGGCGGTTTCTCCGCCGGTACCGCCGAGGGTACACACCTCGCACCGCAAACCGGTTGTTTCGATGATCTCGGCGGCGCCACGGGTTGCCCGACTGCCGGCTGCATCGCTGTCAAATAACAGAACAACCGTATCCACGTAACGACGCAGCAGGCCGGCCTGCCCCGCGGTGAACGCCGTACCGAGCGGCGCGACCGCGTTTTCAACTCCGGCCTGATGCAGAGCGATTACGTCCATGTACCCCTCCGCCAGGTAGACTCTGCGGGTTTTCCGCATCTGCGGAAGGGCGTGGAACAGCCCGTAGAGAGTCGCTCCCTTGTGAAACAGCGCGGTTTCCGGCGAGTTCAGGTACTTGGGACCGAGATCGGCCAGACGCCGTCCGCCAAAGGCGATCACGTCGCCTCGCGCATCGTGAATCGGGAATATCAGGCGGTTCACGAAGAGCGCACGCATCTGTTCTCCCCGCCGGGTATCGGTGTTGGCGGAGAAGAGTCCCGTCTTGGCAAGGAACTCCGCGCTGTACTGCTTTTTCCGCAGAAACGCGAAGAGCCACCACGGATCGGCCGGGGCGTATCCAATTGCGAACCGCTCCTGAACCTCCGCGGTGACCTTGCGCCCGTTCAGATATGCACGGGCGGACGCCGCCGGCGCGGACTCGCGGTAGAGATGGCGAAAACTCCCGGTGACGCGATTGTACAGCTCGCGAAGCGAATCGCGCTCTCGAGACGCGGGGTCTTCCGGTCCTTTGGGGATTTCTATCCCTGCCCGTTCGGCAAGCTGTTCAGCCGCTTCAACAAAGGAGAGTTTTTCCAGTTCCATCAGGAAGGTGAAGACGCTGCCGCCCTTCCCGCTTGAGAAACAGTGATAGACCCCCTTTTCGGGATTCACGTAGAATGAGGGCGTCTTCTCCTGGGTGAATGGACTGAGACCAATGAACTCGCGCCCCCGCGGTTTGAGCGTCACGTACTGACTGATCAGCGAGACAATGTCGGTCTTCCGGGCGATCTCATCGATCACCGGTGGGGGTATCCTCACGAGCTGCCTCTATCGCGGGGATCGAAGATAGAATACCGTCGCTTCGTTGTGTTCCTGAAAACTCCGCGAGAAGTGATGTCGCGTCGCGTCGGCACCGCGCAGAACGAAAAACCAGTAGTCGCTCTCGGCGGGGTTAAACGCAGCGTCCAGAGCGACCCGCCCGGGGTTGGCGATGGGAGCCGGAGGAAGACCTCGATTGCGATACGTATTGAAGGGAGAACTGCGCTCGAGGTCGCGAAAGAAGAGGCGACTCGGATGGGCAAGCCCCTGTTCCTCGGTCATCACGTACACCACCGTTGCGCAGGACTCCAGACGCATGCCGACGTTGAGTCGGTTGTAGAACACCGAGGCGATCAGCGGTGCTTCGTCAGGAACCATGTACTCCCGTTCGACAATCGATGCCATGATCACGATCTCGTAGAGTTCCTCCGGAGTCAACAGCAGCCACGCGGGGTAGACCGTCTCGACCACGGCGAAAAACCGTTCAATCATGTGCGTTACAATCGTCGTTGCCGGAAGCCCTTCCTGAAACAGATAGGTGTCCGGATAGAGAAAACCCTGGGCACTCTCGGCAGCAATGGGAAATCGTCCCAGGATTTCGCGCGATGCCGCCGCCGCGACAAACTCATCGGCCGAAACAATTCCGGCGCGTTCCAGATGATCCGCCATACGACGAATCGTCCACCCCTCGGGAATGGTCACTCGAACCAGCCGCTGCCGCCCTCCAAGGAAGAAATCGTGCATCATCTGTGTGGTGAGTCCGGAAGGAATCAGATAATTTCCGCTCTGAAACCGGTCCTGAGTGCCGTGAATGACGCTCAGCACCGAGAGCATTCGCGCCGAACGAATGAGACCTTCCGCCTCCAGTCGCCGTGCGATGGATTGTACGCTCTCACCGCGCCGGACCGAGAATGAGAACGCCTCCTCGTGGTGATCCGGTGGGCTGTTGAGGTGCCGGAGCGCACCCGCTGCCGCACCCGCTGCGAGAACGATCACCAGCGCGATGGCCGCAATGAGTCGGCCCCAGCGCAGGGGGCGCCGGACCGACTCGTTCGGAGTGCGTGGTTTGCCTGTTTCGTCGACGTGCGGACCGCTCATCGGATCAGTATGAACTCCACGCGTCGGTTTTTCCACCGTTCGTCCAGATCGGTGTGCGGAACGACCGGTTCCGTTCCCCCGCGACCAACCGTGGTGATTCGGCGCGGTGCGAGTCCTCGATCGATCAGAGCCGCACGAACCGAATCAGCCCTCGCCTGCGACAGTGGCTGCAGCTCGGTGACCTCCTCGCGCTCAGTGCCGGTGATGTTCACCGCGTGGCCCTCCACCTGAATGCTGTAGGTTCCAAATCGGGTGAAGATCTCGACCAGGCGGTTCAGAATCGCAAGGTTTTTTGCCCCCTGCGGATCAGTAGGATCGATAATCAGGGCGGGACTGTTGGGCGCAAAGGTAATGCTGGCGATCTGCACCCGCAGACGGTCTCCGTCTCGAATAACCAGAATGTCCACCGGGATCACCCCGCTGACCACGGTCCGATTCCCCAGCACATCAACCACCTCAAGGACGTAGGGATAGTCCTCCGCCGAGATTACCAGATCGCCGTTTGCCGCCCGACCATCCCACACGATACGTTCCGCGGGACGGCCTCTGCCGGCAAACTCGGTGAAGAAGGCGCGGTTTCGATCCTGGATTTCCATCCGCCAATGCGAAATGTCACTCGCGTTCTCGATGCCGATGCGGATGTTCAGTTCATCATCAATACCGTCGTTGTCCGGTGAGAACGGAATCGGCGCAAGGTCAACCCGAACCACCGGCGGCGATATATCGAGCAGGAACTCGCTGGTGCGTGCGACCGGCCGGTTTCCCTTGCGGTAGTTCACGCTGAACTCCGCGACGTAGCGGCCTTCCCGGATCCGGCCCGCGGAATCGCGGCCGTCCCAAACCATCGTCGATTGCCCGGTGATCGTAGTACCCGTGAAGGTGCGCACGGTCCGGCCGTCCAGCAGGATGTTCAACGACCAGTCGTCAATGCCTCGAAGGTTGTTGACCAGCATCGTAAAACTGATGTCATCGCGGATCCCGTTGTTATTCGGGCTGAACGCCGTCGCATTTGCGGTCACAAAAATTGGTGTCGGGCGGGTGTCCACTTCAATGCCGTCAAGGCGAACCTCGGTGCGATTCCCCGCCTCATCGGTCGCCGAGACCACGTACCGGTACATCCCGTCGCGCACGACGTTACCGGAGGCATCGCGCCCATCCCACTCGAGGTCGCGCAGCACGCCCTGCCACGAGAACTGTCGGATCGCTTCACCGGTATCGGCGGAGACGATGAAACCCTGCCAGAGCCGCTCTTCGGAAGAGGTCTGTCGGATGGTGATCCGGTCCCGGTTGCCGTCGCCGTCCGGCGAAAAGAGGGTGAAATCGGCGGTCAGTTGGGCCGTTGGGAATACGGTGTCCAGAATGAACTCGGCGGTACCTGCCTCGGCGAGGTGGCCGTTGCGATAGAGCACGCTCAGATGTCCCCGGTAGGTGCCGTCGGGAGCACGGCTTCCGGCGTTATCGAGGCCGTTCCAGCGGAAGGGGCCCGGAATCCGGTCTCGACCGGTGAACGTTCTGACCGCCCGGCCCTGCCGATCGCGGATCTCAAAGGTGAACGTCTCGATGTTTTCGTTGAGATCAAGGCGCGGGAAGAAGCCGATGGTATCGCGTACCCCGCTTGCGTTGGGAGAGAACGCGCGGAACTCAGCGGAAACAAGCACTTCCGACGCGCGATTGTCCACCTCAAAGCCGACCCGGTTTGATACTCCGCGATTTCCCGCTCGGTCGGTTGACTCCAGCTCGTAGGTGAAGAGCCCGTCTTCAACGAGACGCCCCTGATCGTCGGTTCCATCCCAGACGATGCGCGGCGCGGCCGCTCCCTGCCAGGAAAAGCTGCGCACGGCTCGACCGGCGCCATCGCGAACGGTACCCACCCACTGGTCTTCGGGCGAACTCTCCTGGAAAATGGTCACCTCGTCGCGCGTTCCATCGAGGTTTGGCGAGAACACCTCGAGATCGGCGCGTACCGTAGCCCTCGGTGGAGTGATGTCGATCTCAAACGGGGGCGACGTCTCTTCGGGAGCAAAACCATTGCGGTAGCGAGCCCGCAATCGGGCCTGGTAGGTGCCTTCCGGCAGAATCCGCTCCTGGTTGTCGCGACCGTTGAAAATGATCTGAGGAACCGGTTCGGTGCGGCCCGAAAAGGTCCGTACCACGGTGCCCTGCTGGTTCTCAACGGCAAGCTCCCAGCTCACAAGGCCGGCGGCGGGTACGTCAAGCGCAAAGGTCAGCGTATCGCGAACCCCGTTGTCGTTTGGTGAGAAGTGGGCGTGGTTGATGGCGACGCGAATCGGTTCCTGCACCGTGTTCACCACGATGTTTTCCATCGACGCGCGACTGCGATTGCCCGCCCGGTCGGTTGCGGTCACCACGTAGCGGTAGACGCCGTCCGGCACAAGGTCTTCATCGTCAGTGGTGCCGTCCCAGACAATGGTCTGAGGCGATGCCGACTCCCAACGCCAGGTTCGAATCCGATTTCCCGCCAGATCTTCGATCCACCCTTCCCAGAGATCTTCCACGCTTCCTGACTGCGCGATGGTCAGTTCATCCTTGTTTCCATCGCCGTCCGGACTGAAGATGCGGTCATCGCCGCTGAGCTCGGCAACCGAGATCTCCGGCGGGGTGGTATCCACCACCACGGTAAACCGATTGCTTTCGGCTCGGTTTCCGTTGTCATCCTCCGCCTCGACCAGAAAGGTATAGGTGCCGTCCGGGACCAGGGTACCCGCATCGGATATCCCGTCCCATCGGATGGTTTCCGGAACCGAGACACCCGACTTCACCGCCAGGAGGCGGTCCATGAAGTTCTGAAACCCCTCGTTTTCGGGACGTTCATCCTTGTTCTCGATCCGTCGTACCTCTTCACCGGTTTCGTTGAACACGCGGAATGACCACGAGGCAACGAACCGTTCGTCGGTGATTGAGAGCGGCACCAGAAGGTAGTCGTTGAAACCATCATTGGTGGGAGCGATGTAGTTGGTCTCGTCGATATCCACGCTGATGCGCGGTGGATTCCGGTCGACCACCCCCAGCGGCACGTTGACGCCCGCACCGAAGCCCCAGACGCCGTCGTACAGCGGCGCTGCAGCCGCCCGGGTGCGCACCTCGCTGCGGTTCCAGCCCTGACGGGCGATGCGCGAATCGCTCTCCTGAAAGTCGGTTGCAAGTTTCACCGAAATTCCAAACGACGGAATCATCGAGCGCCGTTCAACCGCATCGTCCAGCAACTCACGGGCATCAACCTGCCAGCCGCCGAATACGCTTACCGTGTCAAAGAAGCTGATTTCGGTACCCATGTTGAGACGAACGTTCTGGACCGTGGGATAGCTCAGCGCCAGATTGAAGTCCATCACCACATCGTCCGTACGAATGGGAGAGAACTGGGCC
>SLTF01000428.1 GCA_007130025.1 Spirochaetales bacterium
ATGTCCCCCAACCAGTCTTTGCGCCCCATGTTTGATCGAAGCGCTGCAGCACGCACCAGTTTTTGCGCGATGTAGTAACCAACCGGATGCACGTACGGGTCATGCCACGGCACAAATGCGTTGAAGCTGTCATGCTGGTTGCCGTGTTCGATCCAGACGGTCAACGCTCCGCACCGGCGGGTTATGGAGTAGGATGGATCAAGAGTAATGTGATAGCGAGCAAGAATCGGGGCAAACCCCGGGTCACACGCGAGATCATGGTCGTGATTGCCGGGAGTGACGGTAATCGATACCGTTTCTCCCGTCAGCCGGAATTGCTCGAACAGGTCGGAAAACTCGGCAATGATTTTCTCGAGCATCGCCGTTCCCTGGACACCCGAGACCTCCCAGAAACCGAAGAGATCTCCCGCGATGATCAGCTCAACCGCTCGTTTGGACGACTGCGCGTGTGCACGAAGGGTCTCCAGAAATTGTATCAACTCAGGGAGGAAATCGCACTCACCAAGGGATCCGTCGCCTCCGAGGTGGAGGTCGCTGATCAGAAACAGTTCGGTATCCGACCAGCTTGGGGGAGAAGCCCGATGCGCGTGAGCGGGCTCCTGCAACGCAGGTGTTTGTTCGGTTTCAGGCAGCCGCGACTGGTTCACAAATCTTAGTGTATTGATCCGCGTCGCTCCTTGCAACCGATCAAGGTATTGCCTCCGGGAGACGGTCATAGTAGTTTTGCCGGATGAGACGAATTGTTCTTTCCGGCGCCATCTTCGCTTCATTCCTCGTGGTCAACGGAAGCCTCACGGTGCATCGCTGGTTGACCGGCGAAGGATGGTGGTTCGCCCTGGTACCCGCCGCAGAGACAATCGTGATCCTTCTGCTGGCCGTTGTTGCGGCAGCGCTTTCCGGCCGCCGCAAGCTTGCCGTGGTGATTGGGGCTGCGGTGACGTACGGAACGTTGAGCGTGTACGCGCTCGCCGAGTCGCTCTTTCAGTTTATCTACGCACGGCCCTTTGTCCCCGCCGCCGACATCCCGATGGTACGGGGAGCGCTTCTCCTGCTCTTCGGGCAAATTGGAGATCGTGCGACGGTGCTCATGCCCGTTACGATCGGCCTGATTCTGGGAGTCTTCTGGTTGGCGGCGGCTCTGATAATCTGGTTTACGGCGCGGCTGGTCGCTCGTGCCAATCCGCCGCGCGGCACGGTGGGGGCCATTGTCGCTGTCTCACTCATGTTGCTCGCGGTGGTTCCGTATCCGACGGTGTTGTCGGCTACCGTTGCCTCCGGACTGGCAGCAGGGGGAAGCGTGGTTTTTGAAGACGTTGTGCACGCGGCCACCGTCAATGAGGTGCCGGAGGTGGAGGAGACGCCCTACGCCTTCCCGGGAATCATGGATCGCGATATCTTTGTGTTTGTCATTGAGGCGTACGGATACGCCGCGTTCAGCCGCCCGGAGCTTTTCGCGCAGCTCGAGCCCGATATTCGCCGGTTTGAAGAGGTGCTGACGCGGGCGGGCTACGGTTTGGTGAGCAACTATCTGCTGTCACCGGTTGCGGGCGGCTTCTCCTGGCTCGCAGAGGCGACCTTCCTGACGGGACAGTGGATCAACTCTCAACCGGTGTTTGAGCAGCTCTACGCGGCGCCGGTGTCAACGATACCGAGTTTCCTTGTAGACGGCGGCTACTACACATTTACGGTAAAACCGGGAACGGTACACGGATCATGGCCGGAGGGGTGGGATCTGTTCCGGTTCAAGGAATCAATGATCGCTTACGACGGGGATTTCAACTATCGGGGGCCATGGTTTTCGTTCGTCCCCATTACCGATCAGTTTGCAATCCATGCGGCGCACCGGCGGCTCGGAGAGCTTCGGGGACCCCGTGGGGCCGCGGAGCATCGTCCGGTTTTTGCCTACTATCAGTTGGTGAGCAGTCACACTCCGTTCAATCGGATACCTCCCTACATCGAAGACTGGGATCTCCTGGGAGACGGGTCGATCTATCACGAGCTGAGCGATCAAATTCTGACCTTCGACAACACCTGGACCGGTGGAACGCAGCTTGAAGAGGGCTACGTCGCCTCGATCTCGTACGTGTTCACGGTGATTTCTGAATACATCGACCGCTTTCTTGACCATTCGCGGAACCCGATCATCATCGTGTTTGGCGATCACCAGGCGCAGCGGCCAATTCGGGAACAGACCGCTCATCTGTCGGTGCCGTTTCACGTTGCATCGCGCGATCCCGAGATTCTTGCGCGGTTCGCCGGGCATGGGTTCACGCCGGGCATTCGGGGCGAGCAACCACCACCGCACCCGCGTATGAGCGAGTTCTTCCCGATGTTTGTCGACGTCGCGCGCGACGTTGTTTCGACGGTCGACCACTCGGCTGAGTGAATTCAATTGTACGATTCAGGAATACGCGTTATCATGCGGATATGAAAACACTGGTTGCGGATGCCTTTCCGGAGGCAGCGATTGATGCGCTGAAAGAGATTGGTCTTGAGGTGTCGTATCAACCCAAACTCAGCGGAGCCGAACTGGCGTCCGCGGTTGGCGACTCTGCCATCCTGATTGTGCGCTCGACAAAGGTAGACGCGGACGCGATTTCCGCCGCCAACGCGTTGAGCCTCATAGTGCGTGCCGGAGCCGGAGTCAACACCATCGACGTCTCCGCGGCAAGTGCGCGGGGCATCTTTGTGACCAACTGTCCCGGGAAGAACTCGATTGCGGTTGCGGAGCTGACGCTGGGGCTTCTGTTGGCGGCAGATCGGCGTATTGCAGACAACGTCGTCGACTTTCGCGCAGGAACCTGGAATAAATCGCTCTACTCGAAGGCCGAGGGGCTTGCGGGTTCGGTTTTCGGAATCATCGGCTTTGGGCAGATCGGACAGGAGGTGGCTCGTCGCGCCAAAGCCTTCGACATGACGGTGTGCGCATGGTCGCGGTCGCTTACGCCCAAGCGGGCGGCTGAGTTTGGCGTGGAGTACTGCGCGTCGGTAGAGGACCTCATCGACCGCTGCCGGATTGTGTCGCTCCACTGCGCGCTTACCTCGGATACGCGCGGACTGATGAGCGCGGAGCGGATTGGACGGATGCGCCCGGGAGCAATTCTTCTGAACACCGCGCGGGCCGAGGTTGTCGACGAATCGGCGTTGATTTCAGCGCTGCGGGAAGAGCGAATCTGGGCCGGCTTGGATGTATTTGCCGGTGAGCCCTCGGGGAAAGAAACGGCAATACAAAGTGAGCTTCGGACTCTCACCAACGCGGTGGTGACGCATCACATCGGGGCCTCCACCGAGCAGGCGCAGAACGCGGTCGCGGAAGAAGCGGTGCGAATTGTGAGTGAGTACGCGTCGAAGGGGGCGGTGCACAACTGGGTAAACCGTAGCAGCGCAACGCCGGCCAGGTGGCAACTCTCGGTTCGCCATTACGATAAGCCGGGCGTTCTGGCAAACGTACTCACCGAGCTGAAGCAGCAGGATATCAACGCCGAGGAGCTCGAAAACGTGATCTTTGACGGCAATCAGACGGCGTGCTGCACCATCAAGCTCGATGATCGCCCCTCGGAGCAAACCCTTGAGCGCATCCGGGCACGGACTGACGAGGTGATCAGCGTGTCGCTTTTTCCATGAAGGCGACAAACCAGTCGAAGAGGATCTGAACCGTCGGTTGCACGGTTCCGAGTTTGGGGATCATGAACACAAACACCCGTTCCTGCTCAGGAACAAGGGCGATGTGCCGGACGGTTCCTGGCTCGCCGAGCTTCTCCTTGCAGATCAAGAGAGACTCCCGGATCTCCGGGGTCTGCGAATAGAGAAAGAAGGTTTTTCCGCCCCAGGTGAGTGGTTCCTTTTCCAGAATGTCCAGGTTCAGGATGCGTGCGCCCGCCATTCGGGAGTAGCCCGCCTCGATCAGGTGGCCTTCCAGCAACGCCTTGGAGCATTTTCCGGTGAGATGCCATACCATGAACATTCGATCAAATTTTCGAATCATGCGGGAGACGGGCAGGTAGAGCCACGAGTGACGGGGCAAGAGGGTGATCGTCGCGTCCACCCGTTTGATAAACCGGTTTTTCTTGGGAATGATGTTGGCGTGATAACCGGTCAGCCCGCCGATGTTGGTGAACTGCTGGTCTTTTGGTTCGAATACGGCCGAAAGACTCTTCAGTGCGGTCGCGACAATGCGCTGGTTCTTTCTTCGCCCCCGAAAATACCCAAGCGAGAGCAGGATCGTCGCAAAAACAAAAAACACGAACATTGGTTGTGAAACAACATCGCTTCCGTTCAGCAAAGGATACTCCTTGAGAAAACCTCGAGGTGGAAATCGGGACGATTGTGCGTCATCGCGTGGTCAGAAAAAGGTTCCGGCGACGTCAAACGGGTTCTTGTACGCGCCTTCTTTCATCGGCGGATGCAGCGGAACACGATGAATCACGATGTCGCGCGCCTTCTCCCGAATTTTGGTTTCAACCTCGTCTGCCGCTTCGGCTCGGTCATCGGTGAACTTATTGTTGAATCCAACCGCGAGTGGGATCTGGAGGTCCTTCAGTCCCTCAATGATGCGCTCGGTTTCCCGGAACGAGAGATAGTCGGGATTAAACACCACGGCAATGCGATTGTCGGGCCCCTTGAGCGTTTTGTACACCGCCAGGTAGCGCTTCCATAAGTCGTCGAGGGTTTTCATCACCCCGTCGTCCGACTCTTTGTACGCGAGCACAAACCCCTCCTCGGAGTACTTGCCGGTCAAAGAGTGAATGGTGTGTCGCTTCTCCAGGATCTGCTTGCGAATACGCTTGAGGCGATCAACCCAGGTGATGGTGATATTGGGGAGCGCCAGAATGCGCAGGGTGAGCCCGGTGGGTGGGGTATCAAAGATGATATAGTCGTAGTCGGTTTCCTGACGGAAGATGGTTTCCATGGCGGTGAGGGCGGCATACTCTTCCACGCCGGGAGAGTGCTTGAGTACCTTGAAATAAAGATCGAGGTTGAACGCCTTGGTATAGCTGTAGATTTGATTCAGGATATCGATGTTTTTCTCAATGTACTCCGCGGCTGCCTTGTCGAGGTCGGTTTCCTGCAGGAAAAGGTTCTTTCCAAACTTCTGCTTCTTGTGCGAGAGCGTCAACCCAAAGATGTCGCCCAGGTTGTGGGCGGGATCAAATGAGACCGCCAGAACCTTGTGTCCCCGTTCGGACAACTGGTACGCGGTGGTTGCGGCGAGCGTAGACTTTCCAACGCCTCCCTTTCCGGTGAAAAATATCGATTTCACGATCGTTTCCTTACATGATGTCCAGACAGCCCGCCATTTCGGCGAGGGCATCGTCGGCATTCTCGGCGCGTCGGTTTACTACGCGGATTTCATGCTCCAGATGGGGCATCAGTTCGATGGAGATAAATGAGGGCGGAGATGGCAATCCGGTGAACGAACCCATCAGAAGAAGCACGAACATGTTTTCAATCTCCCTGACCTCGCATGAGGTCAGGGCAGTCACTTTTTCTCGGTGAGAAGCGCCCACGACGTAGGCGAGATCCTTCACCCGAGCCCCAATTCTCTTGAACAGACTCGGTTTGCCTTCGTCGATGGGCATGAACTTCTTCCTCTTATGCCTGAGACTCGGAAGCCGCGGGCAGATCCTTGGTCTTGATGAAGTCGATGATGAACACAATGTTCATCACGAACATGATAACCTGAATCACACCAACGGTGATACCGGTTGCGGGATTCACGCGGATGGTCGGCGGAATGACCACAACGGTGTACCACGCGATTGCCGCGGTTACCGTAATCCAGAGTCCGTACGCCGGAATCAGCGCGACGGTCGCTTTCTGCTTCAGCCGCTTGGCGACCCACGCGGTACCAGTCAACAACGCGATGGCGGCGACCAGCTGGTTTGCCGAGCCAAAGGCCGGCCACAGCAGCGAGAAGCTCCCGCTCCAGCCGAGCCAGATGCCGATGGCGGCGGGGATCAGCGAAGCAACCCAGCGGTTGGTCAGCGCGTTGTACAGGCCGTCTGCCTTGCCCTTGAGCGGACCGGCCATCTCGGCCACGCAGTAGCGACCAAGGCGGTTGGTGGTATCAAGCGTGGTCATGGCAAAGGATGAAACCCACATACCGGCGATAACGCGTAGGAAGTCCTGCGGGATGAAGTTGAGCCAGGTGCTCGCAACCATGGCCGCCCAGGTTTCGGAGAACATCGACGCACCGGGGAAGGTTGCCCCCATCATGCGGGTGTAGTTCTCGCCCCAGTTGGCGGTGGTGATTGCCTGGCCGGCGGTGTTCATGACCTGCGCGCCGAAACCGGCAACCGCAATCACAACGATGGTGGAGAGAAATCCCTCGACGAGCATCGCGCCGTAGCCGATTGGGAGTACGGCTTTTTCGCTGGTGATCTGCTTGGAGGTGGTTCCCGAACCAACCAGGGAGTGGAAGCCCGAAAGCGATCCACAAGCGATAATGAGCGGGATTACCGGCCAGAACGGTGTTGGCTGACCTGCTACAACAACCGGTGAAAAGGTGGTAAACGCCGGTGCGGCAAACGATCCAAAGGCAAAGATCGACGCGAAACCACCGATGATCAACCCGAAGTAGAGCAGGAAGGCATTGAGGTAGTCACGTGGCTGAAGCAGCACGTTGACGGGCAACGCCGACGCGATGATGATGTAGAAGAACATGAAGAGGAACCACGCGTTGCGCGGTGCAACAATCGGGAAGGTAGCGCCCGCCCAGATGGTACCAATGAGCATCACGATACCGATCAGGGTGCTGACAATAAACGGTAGTTTGGTCTTGTAGATCAGGAATCCAAGGATAACCGCGGCGATCAGCAGGTAGATGGTTGCCGCGGGGATGGCGGGATTGGCCATGAACATTCCGCCGATAACGGCCGCGAATGCCGCCACCACCAGCACCAGCAGGAAGAACACCAGGTAGTAAAAGAGCTTCCCGGTGCGCTTGGTGATGAGGTCCGATGCCACAAACTGGATCGATTTGCCGTCGTAGCGAACCGACGCCATGATCGAGAGGTAGTCGTGCACCGCACCAATAAAGATGTTGCCAAACCACACCCACGCCAGGGCCGGCACCCAGCCCCACGCCATCGCGAGAACCGGACCGACGATGGGGGCCGCCCCTGCCACGGATGCGAAATGGTGGCCAAACAGCACCGACGTACGTGCCGGTACGAAGTCCACGCCGTCATAGAGCCGGTGCGCCGGCGTCTGGTTGGCATTGTCTGCTTTCACGGTCACCGTCTCGAGACGCTTCCCGTATGTAAAATAGAGAACAGTGTACACCACTATTCCCACTACCGCGATGATGGTTGTCATCGTTTTGTCCCTCCTCTCGGATTCGGAAATGTAACAATATCGCTCATGCTATATCGATTTTCATCGGCCGTCAACCGAAAGTTTTCTTTTCGACCTTTTGGCTCTCGCGCCATTGTTCAGGCGGCGGGAAAGCTCAGGGAGGCGCGGCAATACTGATCAATGCGGAGCGCAGGCGAACGAGGGTTTCTTCGAGCGAAGGGGTCGCGGGATTCAGGACCACCGAAAAACAGTCGGTTTTTCCGTAAAACCCGATGTGAATGATGCTCGAGTGGTCATCAAAGGCATCAAAGAGCGCGACCATTCGATCCCGGTGCCACTGGTTGAACGCCAGAACAAGGAACTCCTCATCCGGTAATCCGGTCCGGCTCATATCGGCAATATCGTCCAGTTGTACCCGGCCCTGTTCGAAGTGGCGTCGCGACACGATATGCGCTTCGCCCGCGGGGAGTTCCGCGGCGGTGATACTCAGAATGAGCGAATCCCCGCGGCCGGTAAGGTGGGTGATGGGAGCGTAAAACATCGTATGGCGAGGCGC
>SLTF01000392.1 GCA_007130025.1 Spirochaetales bacterium
CAAGACCCCAACAGTGCGGCGAAGAACATTGAGGAGAGCACTCCCGTGATCGGAAGTCCTCCACTCGTCCAGCCAACCAGCCGTTTGGCAAACACGATGAGCCGTCGGGAAACTCCGCCCTCCAACATGATGTCGCCGGCGAAGATGAAGAACGGAATGGCCATCAGAGCAAACGAGTCCACACCGGAGAACATCGACTGGATCACCACCCCGAAGCTTCGGCCCGCTTCCAGCGTCATGTACAAGAGGGCACTGAGCCCCGTGGCAACGGCAATGGGCACACCAAGCGCAAGCAGCACCACAAACAGTAAGAGAACCTGCATCTCAGTTTCCCTCCCCTCTGCCAACCGACGCGTCTGCGCCCGGCTTGATCGCCTCGATCAGTTTCTCAGCGAAACGCCATGTCATCATCACGCTTCCGATGGGAATCGCCAGGTAGGGAATGTACATGGGGATGCCCAGTGCGGGAGTGATGTTTCCAATCTGTGCAATGCGAATCACCATGCGAATACCAAACCAGGCTACCGTCACCGTGAACCCAATCGAGATCACAATGGCGAGGGCTGCAAACACCCGGTACACCTTCGTCGGAAGCAACTTGATCAATACGTCAACCGACGCGTGTGCCCCTTCGTGGACTGCCAGACTGCTGCCCAAAAAAACAAACCAGACGATACCATAGCGGGCAAACTCTTCGGCCCAGATGATGGAATAGCTGAAGACGTAGCGCAGAATTACCTGCAGGAAGATCAACAGCGACGTCACGATCATCAGAATGCCCGCGATGTAGGTTTCGACAAACAACAGAAAACGCCTCATGGGCTCCTCCATTCCGCAACAGAATCATCGGGACACTGCCCGCATACCAAAAGGGCGCGCGTCGGATTCCAACGCGCGCCCTGAGATCTCTCGCGAACCAACTACCTTAACGAGCGGTTGCGCGTTCCAGAGCCGCAAGGAGCTCAGCTCCGGCGGGAACCGTGCGCGCAAACTCGTCGTACACAGGACGGGTCGCCTGAACGAAGGCCTGTCGCTGTTGCGGAGTCAACTCGATCACGTCAATACCGGTTGCGCGGATCTGCGCGAGAAACTGCTCGTCTTCCGCAATTGCTGCTTCCCACTGCCACTCACCCACTTCGCGGGCAACATCCACCACAATCTGCTGCAGATCGGGTGAAAGCTGCTGGAAGAAGCTCTCGCTGACCAGGAAGATGTAGCCGAGGTAGCCGTGGCCGCTCAGCGTCATGTACTGGTTTGCCTCGTAAAAGCGCCGGGTGTAGATATTGGCGAGGCTGTTCTCCTGTCCGTCAACGGTTCCCTGCTGCAGGGCGGTGTAGAGCTCGGCGAAGGGAATGTCGATCCCGCTCGCACCGAGGGCGCGCATCTGCGCGATCAGCAACGGGCTCTGAGAGACGCGAATCCGCATGCCGGCCATGTCCGCGGGGGTGCGAATCGGTCGCACGCCGTTGGTGATGTGCTTGAATCCGCCGGCCCAGTACCCGAGGACGCGCAGTCCCTGATCCAGCAGATACTGGTCGAGAATGTCACCCACTTCACCGTGCATGGCGTCGTACACTGCACGGGAGTCGGGGAAGACAAACGGAAGGTCGAACAGCTGCGTCTGCGCCACGAAGGCAGGCAGAACGCCGGTGAACGGCGCGTTGAACTCGATGTCTCCCAGCTGCATCTGCTCGGTGATCTCGCGGTCATTGCCGAGCTGCGAATCGGGGAAGACGTTGATGGTGATGCGTCCGCCGGATCGCTCTGCAACCATCTCGGCGAACATGTCGGCTGCCTGTCCCTTGGCGATCGTCGGGCGAACGACGTGCGCGAAGGTGGCCTCAAACGTTTGGGCCGCGGCCCCCGGCTGCTGCTGTCCACCGGCAAACAGTGGGAGTGCGATCAACACAACCACCAATACCAATACCAGTCGTTTCATAGCTCCTCTCCTTTTTTTGAGGGCACACCGCCCCCGGAATGCGACGGGCCTTCAGGTCTGCCGCTCAATAGTTGCATGCAACAATCCTAACCCGATTTCCCACTGCTGTCAAACAAAATTGTCGCGCCCTCGCAGTGTACGTACCGACACCCGAACCACGGGAGCTTCACTCAGCTGGGACTTCCACCCGCGCGCGAAGCGCCGTCACCACCACAATCAGAGCCGTGGCGATTACAAAGCACACCAGGGTCGCAACAAAGACCGCCGCGAGCCCGAACCGGTCGGCGAGGTAGCCTCCCCCCGCGCCGGCGAAGGCGCCCGCTCCAAACACCACCAGAAAGTGCAGCCCATAGGCAGCCCCCAAGCTGTCGGGCGCGACGTACCGGGCGAGAATATCGTTTTGAATGGGCTGAACCGCGAAATAGAACAGTGCGAATATTGCCGCGGAAATGACAAGGAGCACCGGCGTTCCCACCAGCACCAGAAAGAGAAACACCGTGGACACCACCAGGGCTATTACGTAGAGCGGCTCGGGCGCCATTCGGTCGGTCAGCCTCCCTCCGACATACTGCCCAACCGCTCCCGAGAGCAGCGTCAGCGTGGCCATCATCCCTCCGGTGGTCACCGAGTCAACGCCGGCAACCACGATCCGTTCTCCCATGAAGGCGGGAAGAAAGGTCATGGTGCCGCGATACGCAAGGCCCAGGATACCCGCAGCCAGATAGAAAGCCACCAGCGAGAGCACGGGAGCGTACGATTTCAACGGGCCCGCCACGCGGCTCCGGACCACGTCGGGAGCACGGACCGGAAGCCGCAACGAGATCAGCCCCACGCCAACGGCAATTGCCCCAAACATCATGTGGGGTGCGCGCCACCCTGCCCTGCTCCCCAGCCAGGCAACGATCACCGGTGCCGCGGCGGTGCCGAGGCTTCCGGCAATGCCGTGTATCCCAAACGCGTTCCCGCGCTCGGCGATTTCTTTCCCGATCAGCGTGTTTGCCGCCGGGTGGTAGGTGCTGCAGAAGAGGCCGGCGCCGGCCATCAGCGCGCCGTAGACCCACAGCCCACCGGCCGCGCCTACCGCCAGAAACAGTGCACCGGCACCGATCAGATAGGCGCTGATGAGCCGGCGCGGGCCGAGGCGGTCCGCGATGAGCCCCGCCGGGAGGGCGCCGGCGCCGAAGAGAATCGAGAACATCGAGACCACAATCCCAACGCGGAAGAAATCGGTGTTGAACTCGCGCACCAGAAGCGGAATCAGCGGTGCAATCATCCCGTCAAAGATGTGCACCAGGGCGTGGGCCACCACGGTGAGAAGCAGGATGTTACGCTCTCGTCCCGTCATGGGGGCCACCGCCGCGCTACACCGCAAAGAAGGTGAGATAGGGCCCACCGGAAGCGAGCCGCTTCAGATAGACCGCCAGCTCCATGAGATGGTAGTCGCCCCACATGCATGACTCACCGTTTGCGATAGTCTGCCCCTTCGGCACGTGGTCCCATCCGTTGGGCTGGTGATAGATCGAATGAAGGAGAATCCCCTCGTGGTTGGGGTCCGGCGAGAGGTAGGGCTCGGCCAGAAGGGTTCGTGCAATCGTGAGCCCGGCCTGGGTATAGCGCGAGGCGGCGTCCGCGTCTCCGCGGGCGGCGAGGAACCGTCCCAGCCGGAGATAGCCCTGCGCACAGATTGCCGCCGCGGAGCTGTCCACCGGTTCGTGGGCGTTGAACGGATCGGCCGGACGATTGAGGTAGTCTCCCAGGTGAACGAGTCCCGGTGCCCCGGTATCCCAGTAGGGAACGCCGTCGGTTGGGGTGTTCTCGATGAAGAAATCCGCTGCAGCCGTGGCGGTTTCCAGAAACCGGGTGATGGCAGCGTCACGCGTGGGAAGCGCTGCACATCCGGCGGCGGCCACCTCGGCGTCGGAAAGGGTGTCCAGAAATTCCAGCTCTTCGGCGTACCCACTCAACACCCACGACAGTCCGCGCGTCCAGGTTGAGAACGGGGTATAGCCCTGCTGCGTGGAGGGGCAGCGGTACACTCCGTTGTTGGTGTTGAAGATCGACTCGTGAACGACGCGCCCGCGCACATCGTAGCGATCGCGGCCCTGACCGAAGTAGACGTTGAATCGTGAAGTTGCCTCGGCGTGCTGAAGGAATCGCTGCAGCATGGGGATACGGCTGTCCTGTTCCCCCATCAGCACGTGGCCGAATCGATGAGCCAACGCGAGCACGCGCAGCGACCGGATGGTGTCGGAAAAGAGCGAATGGGGGCCGTTGAACGAGTGAATGAAGCCAAGTCCGTCGGCAATTGGTGTCCAGCGCGCCGCCTGAACAGCTCCCGACACCTTGAGGGCGAGCCGGTAGAACTCGCCCTCCCACTGGTTCTCAGGGATTCGGCCCTCACCCATCAACCGCAACAGATTGCCGTAGGTGCTGACGTTGTTGAAGCCGTGATCGTGTACCCCAATGTGGCTGACGTGTGTTGCCATCAGATCCACGGTTGCCTTTCGTCCCATCTCCAGGAATTTCTTATCACCCGTGGCATCGTACTGATAAATGGCGTTTCCAAACTGAAAACCCTGCGTCCACTCGGTCCAGCCGCGGGAGGTGTAGCGTCCTTCGATGGTAAAGACCGGTGTGCCGTCCTTGGCATTCCACCGGCTGTTGAGCCGGTCGATCTTGGGGGCACAGACGGAGAAGAAGCGGTCCAGTGCGGGCTGCAGGTCAGCTGGTGTGAGCGTGGCATCAAGTGCGATCATTCAAGACTCCTTGGTGGTATTCCCGGCGGGTGGCATACCCCGCACCGTGGTACCGGGCACGAGATCTCCCGGCAGGTGAAGATGTAACGACGTCAGCGTTTTTTCGATAATGGCATCGCGAAGCCACCGTCCGGCGTGGTATCCCATCTGCGGCACCGCAAGATCCACCGAGACGATCGGTTCACTCACCAGACTGCGAACCGGCGAATTATCAAACCCGGTCAGCGAGAAATCTCTTGGTGCGCGAAGCCCCATACCAAGGGCGCACTGGTAGGTGTAGACCGCGAGTACATCGTTGAAGCAGACCAGGGCGGTGTACCCCTTTCCCAGCAGCCGTTCGATCAGTGCCGGGGTGATCTGACTGAGCTGATCGACGTTCACCACGTCATCTCGATCAAACGACACCCCGCGAGGTTGCGCCGCTGCAATCAGCCCCTGTAGCCGTAACTCGGAAACCTGGGGAATCACGGGGAATCCGAGGTAGCAGGGACGCACCCGCGGTTCACCGGCCACGAGTTCATCGAGGAGCAGCGCCATGCCTCCGGAGTGATCGGAGACCACGTAGTTTCGCGCTGGGTCGGTACGGTTGATCAGCACCACCGGAATCGCCCGTTCTTCAATCACGGCGAGGGTTTCCGGCCGGGGCGAGGTAAAACCAAACACGCACGCATCGATATCGCCGAGCTTTTTCTGGTCAAATATCTGGACATCGGGTCCGTTGACCACCGAAACGATGTTGGCCCGGACGTCGCCAAACCCCTGAGCGAGTGCATGGATGAACTCCGCGGCGTCGTAGAACAGATGAACGTAGTTGTTTCCGCCGTACGGAAGGAAGAGGGCCACGTTCAGAATCGTGCGCCCCCCGTGGCGACGGATCCGTCGACGGAGGTACCCCAGCTCGTCTGCAGCCTGGAGGATCCGCTCTCGCGTCTCGCTGCCAACGAGCGTCGAGTTATTCAGTACCCTCGACACCGTGCTGGCCGACATATTGAGGTGGTTGGCAATGTCATAGACCGTCACGCGACGGTCGTTCGGCACTGAGGGCAATGCGACGACCTCCCCGGATTAGTTGCATGCAACTGTTTCCGCAGTATAGTACGGTTTGGTGCTATTGTCGACCAGAAATCGCCGGCGAGGCTGAATCGGCGGTCATCATTGATCGCAGCTGCGGCATGAAGAAGAACTCCGACTCGCCGAAGGCGGGCTCGAGCTCGTCGATCCACGTTGCCGTCTCGCTGTAGCGGGCAAAGAAGGGTCGATAGGTCCAGTCGGGGTTTCGGCCCTGAAGAAACCGAAGCGCCAGGCAGCGCTCGCCGTGCACGACTGCGGGGCCGAGCAGCTCGATCTTGCCCGCGGTGGTGGACATGCTAGGACCCCGAACCGTCCGCGCAAGGCCGGAAACCGTCCCGGCGGCCTCACGGAAGATTCGCCACGCTTCGACGAGCGGGACGGAGAAGTAGTCCCGGGCACCGGTGTCCCGCTCAACGAAGAAATAGTAGGGGACGATGCCCAGGTGCACGCAGTGTCGCCAGAGGTTGGCCCAGACGGCCGGATCGTCGTTGATATGGCGCACCAGCGGCGACTGGGTGCGGATCTGGGCACCGGTATCCTGGATCCGCTGCACCGCCGCCACCGCGAGCTCGGTGGAGAGTTCCCGCGGGTGATTGATGTGCGCCATGACCACCAGGTTCCGACCCGACGCCACGATGCGGCGAAACAGCGCGAGCAGATCGTTGGCGTCTTCATCGGTCACGTAGCGGGCGGGCCAGTAGCTGATGGACTTGGTGCCGATGCGAATCGAGGTCAGATGCGGAAGGTCGGCCTCAAGCAGAGGGTCGAGATAATGCCGAAGGACATCGGTGGCCATGACCATGGGATCACCGCCGGTCAGAAGAAGGTCGCTGACTTCGGTGTGCTCGGACAGGTAGGCGATAAGTTCGTCGGTCTCCGAAGCGGCAAAGCGGTACTCCGGCATGCCGACAAACTGCGGCCACCGGAAGCAGAAGGTGCAGTAGGCGTGACAGGTCTGGCCGGCGGCGGGAAAGAACAGCACGGTCTCGGCATACTTGTGCTGCAGCCCGGACACCGCCTGCCCCTCGACGATGGGGACGTTGAGTTCCAACTGCCCGTCAGGGTGCGGGTTCAGACCGAGCCGCACCCGACGAACCTCCCGCACCAGCTCGTCAGCGCGGTCGGGATCACGGGACAGCCGGGCAATGGACGCGTAGTCACTCGGAGCAAGCATCCCGCGCTGCGGAAAGGTGAGCTGGAACATCGGATCGTCGGGCACCCGTGCCCAGTCGATCAGCTGATCCAGGACGTAATTGTTCACGCGAAACGGCAGGACCTGCGAAACCACCTCCACCGCTTCCCTCAGGTCCGGCGCAAGCCCCTGCCAGCGGGGATGGCGATCGATGGTTCGTACCGTGTACGCCTGATACGCAGCCATGTTTTATGGTAATCCCACTCTGCCAGCGCCGTCAACGCGCCGTTCGCGCGGCGGTCAACGCGCCGTCAAGCCGGCGAAAGCCCCTCGCGCACCCGAAAGAGTGCATCGACCTGAGCGTAACTCTCGGGGTTTCCGATGTCGTGGCGGTCGCCCTCGAAGCGATACGCGAAGACCGGCTGCCGCTGCAGGAGCCAAGGGATGAAGGCGCCGGGAGCGTCGGCGTTTGCACCGCTGTCAAGAAAATCATCGAGCGGGCGCCCAAGCGTCGCGGCCCGGTAGAGATAGAGCGGCGGCACGGCCCACTCGGAAGCAGGTTCCTCGGGTTTTTCCGCGAAGGATAACACCCGGCCGTTGTCCGCCAGTTCCACCACCCCGGTTCGCCGCAGCCGCTCCACGTCGGGAAGACGGTGCGCGGTGATGCAGTCGCCGCCAACCGTCGCAAAATACGATGCGAAGTCTGCGAGCGCAAAGTCGAAGAGATTATCTCCGGCTACGACCAGCGCATCTTCGGCTATTTCGCATTCGCGTACCGCGAACCGCAGGTCGGCCAGGGCGCCGAGGCGATTGGCGTTATCCGTGGTTCCGTCATCCAGTACGACAATCGGTACGTCACGGCGACCGGCGGCCCAGACGCGGAACTGCTCGGCAAACCGGGCGTTGGATACCACCACCGCCCGGGAGATTTC
>SLTF01000177.1 GCA_007130025.1 Spirochaetales bacterium
AAAATACCGCGCCATGTGCGAGAACGAGACTCGAGTTGAACACTATCAACTCGACGACGCGGAGTTCGTTTTTGTGGCCTACGGAACTTCGGCGCGGATTGTGAAGAACGCCATCGGAGATCTGCGGGCCCGCGGAATCAAGGCAGGCCTGATTCGCCCCATCACGGTATGGCCCTTTCCGCACGCATCGTTCGCCGCGTTGACCGATCGGGTCAAGGCGGTCATGTCGGTGGAGATGAGCTGTGGACAGATGATTGACGACGTGCGCATCGCGACGGCAGGTCGGTTTCCGGTTGGCTTTCATGGCCGGTCGGGAGGAATGATTCTCGTGCAGCAGGAAGTCGTTGAAGCGTGTGAAGCGATGTTGAAGGAGGTGCAGTAATGGCAATGGTATTTGAGCGCACAAAAGCGCTGACGGACGTCCAGTTTCACTACTGTCCGGGCTGTACCCACGGAATTATTCACCGACTGGTTGGCGAGGTACTCGAAGAGATGAATGAGGTCGGGAACACGATCGGCGTGGCTCCGGTGGGCTGCGCGGTACTCGCCTATCAATACTTCAATTGCGATATGCACGAGGCTGCGCACGGCCGAGCGCCTGCCATGGCAACCGGCGTCAAACGAGTGCACCCCGACGCGATGGTCTTCACCTATCAGGGTGACGGCGACCTCGCTTCGATCGGCACCGCCGAGATTGTCCATGCGGCCGGGCGGGGAGAGAACATCACGGTGATCTTCGTGAACAATGCCATTTACGGAATGACCGGTGGTCAGATGGCTCCTACTACCATGGTTGGTCAGAAAACCACTACCAGTCCCTTCGGTCGCGATCCGCGCAGCGTCGGCTTTCCCCTGCGGATGTCGGAGATGCTGGCAACCATCGACGGGGCGGCCTTTGTGGAACGCGTCTCGGTTCACAACCCGGCGCACATTCGCAAGGCAAAAAAGGCGATCCGCACCGCCTTCGAGTGCCAGAAGAGCAAGGCGGGATTTTCGCTGGTAGAAGTGCTCTCAACGTGCCCTACCAACTGGGGCCTCTCACCGCTTGAGTCTCTGGACTGGGTAAAGGAGACCATGATTCCCTACTATCCGCTGGGAAATTTCCGTCGTCCGAACGGCGAGGGGGGAAGTGATGCTTGAAAAATCCATCTGCGCCGGTTTCGGCGGACAGGGTGTGATGTCAATGGGCCGACTCATGGCCTACACCGCGATGTATCGCGATCTCGAGGTTTCGTGGCTTCCTTCCTATGGTCCGGAGATGCGCGGCGGAACCGCCAACTGCCACGTCATCATTTCCGATACGCTGATCGGCTCTCCGGTGATCGCGCACGACGCCACGAGCGTTCTCGCGTTGAATCTTCCCTCCATGGAGAAGTTTGCCGGTGAGCTGGTGGAGGGAGGCCTCCTCATCTTCAACAGCTCTCTGATTGAAAAGGCGCCTCCGCGAAACGATGTTCGCGCCGTTGCGGTTCCCGCCAATGCGATCGCTTCGGAGGTGGGAACGTTGAAAGCGGCGAATATGGTGATGCTGGGCGCCTGGCTCCAGCTGACCGGAGTCCTGGCGCTCGAAGACGTTGTGCTTGCGCTGAAGAAGGTCTTTGGTCCCTCAAAAGAGCACTTCGTCCCCATGAACGAGACCGCCCTCACGCGGGGAATGGAAGCGGCTGCTGCGGTAGCGTCCACGGTATGAGCGCGATTACCGGGTTTCCGCAACTTCTCGCCGCGGCGCGGGCGGGAGCCCGCAGTCGAGCCGCGATTGTCTTTCCCCACGATGAGGAGTCGATGGTAGCCGCGCTCGAGGCGGCCGCTGAAGGACTCATCACGCCGATTCTTGTCGGCAATCCGGTAAAAATGCGCGAGATTGCCGATGAGGCAGGACTGACCATTCATGGTGTAGCGATAGCCGAGGCGAACGACGGCGCGCAGGCGGCGGAGATGGCGGTGCGCCTCGTGCGCAACGGCGAGGCCGACCTCCTCATGAAGGGCCTGGTCGATACCTCGACGGTGCTGAAAGCGGTACTCAACCCCGAGTACGGACTGCGTACGGGGCGAGTACTCAGTCACGTCGCCGTCTTTGCGGTGCCGGGACGCTCGGGGCTGCTCCTGGTAAGCGACGCTGCCATGAACATCGCTCCAAACCTCGAGCAGAAGGAGCAGATCATCGTAAACGCGGTAGAGGTTGCTCGTGCGCTTGGGATTCCGGTGCCGATGGTCGCGATGGTATGCGCAAAGGAGAAGGTCGATCCCAAGATGCCGGCTACCCTGGACGCCCAGGAACTGCACCGTAAGAACGAAACCGGTGAGATCGCCGGCTGCGTGGTCAGCGGCCCGCTTGCGCTTGACAACGCCGTCAGCGTTGAGGCCGCGCGCCAGAAGGGCATCAGCGATCCGGTTGCCGGGCACGCCGACATCCTGCTCATGCCCGACATCGAGGCAGGAAACGTGCTGTACAAGGCGCTGGTTTTTCTGGGCGGCGCGGCAAACGCAGGCATCATCGTGGGTGCGTCGGCACCCATCGTGCTTACCTCACGGGCCGACTCGCACGAGACCAAGCTCAATTCGTTCGCGCTCGCCGTCCTTCACGCGGCGACGCGGTCGGAGACCGTGCGTCGGTAGAACCTCGAGTCAGTAGGCGGTGTGCGGATCGGCTTCGGAGATCAGCTCGCCGCGTTCAAGCCACGCCCTCAGGTTCTCCGCGGTTTCGCGCGCGCAGCGTTCCGCGGAGAGCCGCGTAAATCCGGCGGTGTGCGGAGAGAGCAGCACGTTGGGGAGGGTTTCGAACGGGAATCGCGACGGCGCACCGGTTGGGCTTCCCTGGGGATAGTCGTACCAGGTGTCGATAGCGGCACCTCGCAGCACGCCGTCCCGGCACGCATTGAACAGCGCTTCCTCATCGATTACGTCACCCCGTCCAACGTTCACCAGAAGCGCTCCGTGCATTCGCTCGAGTCGCGCTGAGTCAATCAAGCCTCGCGTTTCTTCGGTTGACGGAAGGGTCACTACCACAATCTCGGCACCGTCGATTGCCTCATCGATGTCGTACACCATGCGATCGTAGTACCGCGGAAGCTCTTTCACCGGTGTGCGCTTGAATCCGGTTATCGTGCAGTCAAAGGCTTTGAGATAGCGCGCCGCAAAATGACCGATTTCTCCGGCGCCGATCATGGCAACGCGCTTCTCCTGGATGCACTCCCACGTATCGTCAAGACCGCGACCGATCCAGAAACCGTGCCAGCGGTGCTCTTTGAGGTCGTTGTGGTATTCAATGATCTTCCCGGAAAACGCCAGAATCATTGCGACTGCCCGTTCGGCGACACCGGCCGAGTTCCCGTGACTGTTCCCAAGGCGAATGCCCCGGGCTTTGATGGTATCCAGGGGAAAGTGGGTGATGCCGGTCATCGGCAGAAGGATCGCCTTGAGGTTGGGTGCGGCATCAACAATTTCCTGCGATATCCTGGGGGACACAATGACTTCAACGCTCTTCAGCGTTTCTGGATCAGGATTTTCGTCATGGGTGAAGGTCACATTGGGGTAGTGACTGCGAAGACGAGGAAGCTCTTCGTTCCAGACGCCGGAAGGCTTTTGCAGAAACAGTACGGTCATGAGAATCTCCTGAAGCTGATATGGCCGACAGTATAGGGGGAATCGTGTAAAAACGGAACCCGATGGTACCGACCCCGGTTTGATTCTCCGACCACCCGGCGCCACCGGGCGCATGTCGGCTCTTGACCGACACGGGTGTGGAGCTTAGTATGGATGCACCATGACCACCGGCATCACCGCGATTGGCTGTGCCGTGCCAAGTCGCATCGTTACCAACGAAGAGCTCACCCGTACCGTCGATACATCCGACGAATGGATCGTCTCTCACACGGGCATCCGTGAACGGCGAATCGTGGCCGAGGGGCAGGCTGCCAGCGATCTTGCCGTGGAAGCGGCGGAAGTCGCGCTTCAGCGGCGCGGCATTGCGGCGGACGACATCGACATGATCATCGTGGCCACCTCCTCGGGTGACTACCCATTTCCGGCCACCGCGTGCATTGTTCAGCATCGGCTTGGATGTACCCGTGCAGCCGCCTTTGATCTTGCGGCGGGCTGTACCGGCTTTGTCTACGCGTTCGAAACCGCCCGCGCCTTCATCGAGTCGGGCGGGGCACAGAAGATCCTCGTCATCGGCAGTGAAGTGCTCACCAGCATCACCAACTGGGCGGACCGGAACTCCTGCGTGCTCTTTGGAGACGCTGCGGGTGCGGTTGTCATCGAGTCGCTGGAGGGTATGGCAGGGCACCGCATCGTGAGATCGTGGCTCCGTTCCGACGGCAGTGGAGAACTCGCCCTGATGAGACCGGTGGGAGGATCACGGACGCCCTTTGATCCGAGCCGCCACGGCCCCGCCGATATGCAGATTCATATGAATGGGCGCAAGGTCTATCTTTTTGCGGTTGACGCCATCGTGCGTACTATCCAGCAGCTGTGCGAACAACAGGGCATCGAACCCTCCGACCTCGGGTGGATCGTGCCGCATCAGGCCAACCTTCGCATCATCGAGGCGGCGGCCAAACGCCTGCGTCTGCCGGTCGAGCGCTTCTATATCAACATGGACCGATACGCCAACACCTCGGCAGCTTCAATTCCACTCGCCCTTGACGAGATGATCGAGCGGAAACTGGTTCAACAGGGCCAGTGGGTGCTGGCGGTGGGGTTTGGTGCGGGATTGACGTACGGCGGAAACCTCATCGCCTGGTAAGGCAGCCTCACCGGAACGTGCGTACGTTGTAGATCGAGCGTCGGCGAAATTTCTGCAGATAGCGATTTCGCCCGGTGAGCGCCACCAGAAACCCGTAGACAAACCCTCCGATGTGGGCGAAATAGGCCACGTTATCAAACCGTCCCGCAACAATTACGAAATAGCCCGAAAAGAACTGCAGTACTGCCCAGACCAGAAGAAACACAAACGCGGGAAGCCGCGCCGGCATCAGGAAGATGCCGATCGGAATAAGGGTGGTCACTCGAGCAAGCGGAAACAGCACAAGGTAGGCACCAAGGACGGCGGAAATCGACCCGGAGGCTCCGATGATGGGCGTAGTCAGGTCGGGGGCAAAGAGGATCTGCACCAGAATGGAGAGCGCTCCAGCCACAAGGTAAAAAAACAGATAGCGAACATGACCGAGCGCGTCTTCCACGTTGTCCCCAAAGACCAGCAGAAACAGCATATTTCCCAGGAAATGAACAAACCCGCCGTGGAAGAAGAGGGTTGTGAACGGCGTGTACCAGAACTCCAGTGGCGACGCCATCAGTCGGTCCGCGATGAACGCGTACTCCATGGTGAAGGATAGCGCCTGTGCGTCGGGCAGCATGACCTGCCGGGCAAACACCGCGATGTTGACGCCAAGGAAGAGCAGGTTGAAAAACGGAAACGACTTTGATCGAATATGGTCGCGAATTGGAATCATGACTGCTCCCCGGTGCGCTCAAAAACTGTACTCAACCGCGACGCTCCACACTCCGCGGTACCCAAAGCTGTCCTCCCCTGCCGGGCGTTCGGCGATTCCCTGATGGCCGACACGCCAGAGCAGTGGGCTCGGTGCTCTGATCCCAAGGCCAACTCCCCACTCAATGCGGTGATCGAGGGCGTCGGCGCGATCGGCAATTCGCTCAACCGGGCGGTTCTGCACCGTGTAGCTTCCCCCGGAGACGTCCACTACCACACTATCCGCGATCCGGAGCAGATACTCAAGGCGCAGGTTTACCACCTGTTCCACCGGGATGCCGGTTCCAACTCCGCGGGGCAGCGTATAGCGCACAATCAGCAGGCTGTCTACTCGTTGGGGATCGGCTGAGCCGGCGGGTATGATCCACGGGTTACGATCCGCCCGCAGAAAGAGCAGATCCACCTCGCCGTAGGAATTCCCGTCGGAGAAGCTGCGCGTCCAATCCCACCCGATCCCGCCGCCAAAGAAACCGCGCGGGTCCCCGAGACCAAACACCACCTCCTGTCTCAGTCGCTGCTCCCGAAGCCCGGTAGAACGCCGGGAGGTGGTGAAACCGGCAACGCTTCGAAGATAGGCGCGATCCCACGGCCATTCCACCCGTCCACGGATCTCATAGTCGCGCGGCATCGCCACGCCGTCGGCGCTGATCTCGACGGGTATTCCCACGCGCAGCGCAAAGCGGTCTCGACTGGTGTGCGAGAACGGGCCGCCGACCGCTCCGGCGAACTGCATTGGCGCGGGTGGAAGGCCTGGTTCGGGGAGCCGCTCGACGCCGCTGACAAAGCGAATCTCGTCCTGAAGAATGGTCGCAGACGGCATGACGTGCCCTCCGGAATACTCCCGATAGCGGTGGATGATGCCGGCGGTCTCAAAACGGGCGCGGGCAAAGTTCATGCCACGGTGTCGGGCCGGATCTTCGCGGTCGCCAATCAGAAACGACGCCCGAAACCCGCGCTCGGCGAGTACCGCGAGCGCATCACCGGTGGCGGGGTAGGATGTACGGGTTCCTGCCATCACCGCTCCGGAGAAAATGTGGGGGTTACGCACCGAGAGGGCCCAGCTCAGGTCTCCGCCAAGCGAGTACCCCCCAACATAGACGCGCGTAGCGTCCGCGCTGTGGTTTTCCAGAACGATACGCAGATCATCGAGAATCCGCGTTTCGTACCACTCTACAAATTGGAGAAAATCAGGAAGGTACTCCTCTCGCGTGGAACGTGCTGCCGGGAGAATCATGATGAACTCCCGTTGACGAGCGGGATCAAGACCCATTCGGGCGGCAATACGGGACGCTTCTACCCCGGTTGGGGGCAGGAGCACAAATACCGGGTAGGCGCGGTTTCGGTTGTACCCCACGGGAAGTGAGATCTGGGACGGCTGATCGAAGTACGCGGGACGGGGCACGGCCGCGAAGGTTGGCGCCGCCGCGGTGAGGAGAAGCGCAACAACAGCGAGCATAGCCACCAACCGGGGTGGTGATAACCGCGCAGGCGGTACGGGAAACGTCATGCACGGCTAACCTGCACCGAGGGTTCAGAGTTGTCAATACCGCCCAACTTGTCGAATCGCGCGGGCGGCGGTATGTTTGAACGGTAGTGAAGAAACCCATCACCATCGTGACCGTGGCGCTCACCGCCGTGCTCGCCGTCCTGGGTGTTGTAGCGCTTCTGGCGCTCCACCCGACGATACAGCGCGTCGTTCTCCATCGCGTGCTGGACCACCTGATTGCGGACAGCGGGTACACGCTGCGTGTTCGGACGGTACACGTGCGGCCATCCGGCGAGGTAACAATTTCCGGGATCAGCGCGATAGAACCCGACGGTTCAGTGTTGATTGAGGTGGATCGAGTGGCGGCGCGCGCCGATCTGCCCGCCCTGCTGAACCGTCGCGTGGTCCTTGATCGGATTGCCCTCAGCGGTGGATCCCTCGTTCTCCGTCGGACCGACGACGAGGAACTCTCCATTGCCGCATTCGGCCTTGCGTTTGCCGGCGACCGTGAGCCGACCGCTGATACCACCGCCGATACCACTGCGTGGGAGGTACTCTTTCGGCGGATTGAGATACGCGACATGGATGTTGACTTTGTGCCCGCAGATAACGATCCATCTTCGGGTTCAGACCAGTTCGCGGGTTCCGATGGTCATCTGCGCGTTCATCGGCTGGATGTGGATGCAACCGACTTTCGAGTGTTCGACGGCGAGGTCTCGGTGCGTATATCGAGGCTTTCCGGAGAACTCCTCGATGGAATCGAACTGGACGACGGAG
>SLTF01000433.1 GCA_007130025.1 Spirochaetales bacterium
AATGGCCGGTCATGGCCTGTAAGGCGCTCTGTGGCAGCACTGGGCGCAGTAGAGTGTTGAAGGTGTGCCGGAAGCTATGCACGACAATGTTACGGCCTTCTGTGGCGATTTCTGCGGCTTGCAGTGCCCGTCGAAGAGCGTCGAGCAGACTGGTCTTGTCGAGCGGGGATTTCGGATTACGACCTGGAAAGATCAAGTCCTCCTGGGCGCTGTGAACGGTGTTCTCTCTCCACCGCTGGATCAGTTCGACGGTGCGCGAGGGTATCAATACCACGCGGGAGCGGTTCGTCTTTGTGACCCCGATGGAACCATCAGACTTCACCGCTTGTTCAATCACCAGACCACCTTCCCAGATCACGTGACGCCAATGGAGAGCACGCAGTTCACCGGAGCGAATCCCGGTGGTGGCGAGCAGGGCAAACGCCGACACGTATTTCCAGTCCCGCCAGATCCGGAGCAGTTCTTGCGTGTCAGCGGGAAGCAGGACCCGAAGCTCATCGAGGGTGAATACGTCTCGCGATCTGGCCTTTCGCCCCAGAGGCTCAACTTTGCGAACAGGATTCATCACCAGGATGCCCTCTCGTTCTGCCTCACCGAGGATGATGTTCAGCGTGTACTGAATGTGCTTCTTCGTCTGGTTCGCCAACGGGAGTGAGATTAGCCAATCCTCGATCTTGACCGCGTTGATCTCCGCGAGCTTATACCGGCCGAACGCCGGCAAGAGGTAGTTCGTCAAATGTGCGCGGCGCATCTTCGCCATCGATTCCGAGAATGGGCGGCTCTTGGCGTGCTGGCGCTTGATCCATGTGCACTCGCCCCAAACGAAGAACGAATCCGCGTATTCGCGTAGCGTTATATCGAACCGGGGAGCAAGATTCACGAATGCTTTCGCGAACTCCTCTGCCTCGTACTTCTTGATTTTGCCGGTTGATTTGGTGGTGCGTCTGTCACCGTCGTAGTAGTGGAAATACCAAACTTTCTGGCCTTTCCGCCGAAACAGCGTGAAATCGTGCCGCATGTTCAGAAATTGGTGTAAAATTTGGTGTAAGTCAAGGTCTGATTCGGGAAAACAAAAACGCCAGGTTACTGCCTGGCGTTTAAATCTTTTCCCCGAATAGGGTAAGAATTGCGGCGGAGAGGACTTGAACCTCCACGGGTGTTACCCCACTAGCCCCTCAAGCTAGCGTGTCTACCAATTTCACCACCGCCGCGTTGTTGCGTGCCCGGGCAATCTACCCCAGGTGGCGCGCAGTTGTCAAGAACCCTCCTGTCACGAACCCTCCTGACAAGAAGCGTGGCTACAGCAGGCGTTCAAGGTCACCTACCAGGCGCTCGAATTCCGCAAGTGCTTCCTGCACCGGCTCGGGTTTGGTCATGTCAACGCCCGCGGCCTTCAGCGACTCAATCGGAAAGCGCGATCCGCCCGATTGCAAAAAGCCGAAGTAGGCGTCGCGCTCCGCGGCACCACCGGCGAGGACACGGCGTGCCAGGGTGATGGCCGCGGAGATGCCCGTGGCATACTTGTAGACGTAGAAGGCACGGTAAAAATGGGGGATGCGAAGCCCCTCCAGATCGGCCGCCTCGTCGATGGTGGTTCCAGGGCCGAAGTAGTCGACCAGCAGGGAGCGATAGGTGGATCGGACGCTCTCGACGGTGAGCGGTTCGCCTGACTCAACCATGGCGTGGGCGCGCTGCTCAAACTCCGCGAACATGGTCTGCCGGATGAGGGTAGCCAGGATGTCGTCCACCTGCTTGTTCACCAGGTAGGCCTTCATCCGTGGGTCGGAGGTCCCGCGCATCATTTTGTCGAAGAGCAGCTGTTCGTTAAAGGTCGATGCGACCTCCGCCTCGAAGATGGTGTAGTGGTAGTGGGGAAAGGGGTTGCTTCGCACCGAATACCACGAGTGCATCGAGTGCCCCGCCTCGTGGGCGAGGGTGAAGACGTCGCGCAGCACGTCGTCCTTGTAGTTCATGAGGATGTAGGGATCGCCCGCGTAGCTGCCCGCCGAGAATGCGCCCGAGCGCTTGCCCTTGTTTTCGAATCGGTCGACCCAGCCGCCAACGAGGCCGTTGCGCAGCGTGGCGCGATACTCGTCGCCCAGCGGAGAAACCGCGTCCACCACCAGGTCAACGGCTTCCTCGTAGCTATGGCGAACCGGTACATCGGCCACCAGCGGCACGCGGGTGTCGTAGAGCCGAAACTCGTCGAGCCCCATGGTGCGACGGCGCAGGTCGTAGTAGCGATGAAGCGTCGGAAGTGAGGCCCTGACCGCTGCAACCAGGTTGTCGTAAACCGACTCGGGCACCGCATCGGGGAAGAGGGCGGCCGCACGCGCTGAAGGGTAGTTGCGAACCCGGGCGGTGTAGACGTCCAGCTGCACGCTGCCGGCGTAGAGCGAGGCGAGGGTGTTCTTGTGGGTGTCGTAGCCGGCCATGAACTGTTCCCAGGCCCGGCGGCGGACGTTGCGATCCTGATGCAGCATCAGCGAGGCGAAGGTGGACTGCGTTATGGTGCGCTCACCCTCGGGAGTGGGGATGGTACCAAACTCCATGTCCACGTCGGTCAGGGCACCAAAGGTGCGCCGAGCAGTCTGGTTTGCCTCTTCCTGCATCGCCAGCAGCCGCTCCTCCGCGGCCGAGAGCACGTGCGGCTTGAAGCGGCGGATCTTTCGCAGCATGATCCGGTACTCCGCGAGACGGTCGTCGGCCAGGAAACGCTCCATGGTCTCGTCGTCAATTGCCTGGATTTCCGGGTTCTGGTAGCTGCCGAGCGCTTCCGCCTCGGTGGCCGCCTGAAGAAACCGCGCCCAGCGCCGCTGGCGGCTGCTGTCGCCGGCGTCTTCCGACATGCGAAGACTCGCGTAGGAGCCCAGCCGTTCGGCAAGCTGCTCCAGCTCGGATGCGTAGTTCAGCGCCGCGCTCAGTGCATCCACTGAGGTGCCAAGCGTTCCGGCAAAGCGGGCGATCCCGGGAATCATCCCCCGAAAGCGTTCGAAATCGCTCTCCCAGCTCTCTTCCGTGGGGCACAGGGCTGAGAGGTCCCAACGGTGTTCCTCGGGCACCTGATCGCGGGTTGGGATTTCTGAGGTGGGAGTTGCGTTCTGCTTCTGCATGAATGGTGTTCCTCTGAAAGGCACCGTGGGCTGTCGAACAACCGAGGCGCGGGTTTTGGTAGAAGCTATCTCCGCATTCCGAGAAGGTCAACCGGCCGTTGACCTTCCTTGACGAAGGAGTAACGGCGTGCTATTCCCTTACCATGAACCCATGGCATGACATCGCTCTGGAGCGGATTACCCCTGAGAACTTCATCGCGGTTATCGAGATCCCCAAGGGCAGCAAGAAGAAGTACGAGCTGGATAAAGAGACCGGGCTCATTCGGCTCGACCGGATTCTGTTCACCTCAACCCACTATCCGGCCAACTACGGGTTTATCCCGCGCACGTACGCGGACGACAACGACCCGCTGGACGTGCTGGTGCTCTGCTCCGAGGTGCTCGATCCCTTGACCATCGTGGAGTGTTATCCCATCGGCGTGGTCAAGATGGTCGACAACCACGAAGTTGATGAGAAGATCATCGCAATCCCGTTTCACGATCCGGTCTACTCCGGGTACCGGGACGTCTCCACACTGCCTCAACACATCATGCATGAGATCTCGCACTTCTTTGAGGTGTACAAAGAACTCGAGCACTCCGAGACCTCGGTGAAAATGGTTGTTGATCGCGAGAAGGCGTTGACCATCATTCAGCGATCGATCCAGACGTATGCAGAAACGTTTGGTTCGAAAACGCGAAGTGGAAAGGCCGGAACGCTGACCGGGAAGGCCAGGACGCCGACCGGTCGCCCTAACGCGTCCGCCATACGCACAAAGGCGGCTCCCGCCGCCAAGGATCGCACCGCCAAGGGTCGTACAGGCCCTCCCGGACAACCCGCAGCCCATACCAGACGCTCCTCGGGAAACTGATCGTGGCGGTGTGCGCAGGTGCGCGGGGTGCGTCGGTTCATTTCGGACGTCCCGCGACCGGTTTCTTCACCGGAAACAGTTTTCGTTTCGCGTAGTAGAGGGCGGAGTCAATGGTTCCCTTCGGTATGCCCGTGACTTCCGCGATCTCCTGATTGGTGGGACATCGGGGGATGCGGGAGATCTTCAGTCGGAGCCGCGTCAGACGCTGCCGCATCACCGCGTTTTCGTGAAGAAGGCGGAGCCGTTCGGCGTGATCGCAACACGCGTAGAGTCGATCGTGAGACGACTGAAGGCGCACGAAGAGCCGGTTTCGCCGCAAGCGCAGAACATCGTACCCGTGCCGACGGCAGTTCAGCCTGGCGCGCAGACGGAGCCAGCTTTCGCACAGCCATTCGCGCTCGAAACCGGTCAAATCGGCTACCATGGCGATATCCGACTCAGATAGGTAGAGGCACGCTTTCAGGGCGATGATCATAACCCGGCGGCGGGAGTGACCTGCGGTCTGCACGCGATTGAACCAGGGGCCGAAGGGCAGGGGATCTCGAACCGGCGTGGCCCTGTCGACGTCGTCGCATCCGACCTCCCCCGGTCTCCGGCCCTGGTCGTACAAGGGGCCGACGTCGACCACTTCCGAGTTGGTATCGTGCCAGAGTGCGGCGCGATAGGCGAGGCGGGCTTCACGTAGCCGACGATCGCGGCGTTTCAGATAGGTGCGCAGCAGCCACTTGAGGTTGGTGTGAAGGTACGCCTCAAACGCAACCCCGCGAAAGTCGTATCGATGCACCATTCCGCTGATGCGGGCCGCGACAAACAGCAGGAACTCTCCACAGTCATCTTCGGTGCAGCGGCGATTGCGAAGTGGAAACTGATACGTAGCCGCCGAAAGGTCGCGCACCAGATCCGCCAACCCCTCACCCGACTGCTGGTACGAAACCACCCGCCTGGTCAACTCATCCATATCGTCCTCCCGACGAACAAAGATAGGGGTTACCAGGTAACAAGATTCATGCCAAGAATTCGGGTGCGGTGGGCCGATAATCTGCCGGATATCGCCCGGAAATTTACATTTGTTTACTGTCGGCCACCAGTGTCGACCGTTGGGAACGATTTCGCGGGGGGCTCTGTTCGGTTCAGGACTGGGTTTCGAGCTGAGAGAGAATCGCTTCGGTGGTGCGCAGTGCGGCGGCAAGCGGTTGCTCGACCTGGCACCCGGCAGCCGCTCGGTGTCCGCCGCCCCCAAGTGACCGCGCGATTGAGCCCACGTCGGTATTGTCCCGCGCTCGAAAGCTGATGCTGGTCAGCGACGGTGATTCCGCGCGTACCAGAGCAATCACCGAGCAGTGCTGCGTTCCGAGGAGCAGCTGATAGAGCAGATCGGAGTCACGGCTCTCTTTGCCAAACTCCGCGATATCGTCGAGGTTTTCGAAGGTAATCATGCATCTGCCCGCGTTCAGCTCGCGGGCGCGCTCAATGAGGCGAGCCAGCAATCTTCGTGATGCCATGGTTCGTCCGCCGAACATCCGCGCGTGCGCGGCCTTGGGTGATGCGCCCTGGTTCACCAGTCGTCCCACGGCGGCAAACACCGCCCCCTGTCCGTCGGTCAGGTGACGAAAGAACCCGGTGTCGGTGCAGAGACCGAAGAGCAGCAACTCGGCCACGTCGCGTTCGATTGGGGCGTGGAAGGCCTCGATGATGAACTGGATCAACAGGGTGGTGGAGGGCGCGTCGGATTCGATGTAGGTCACGTCGCCAAACGGATCCCCCGTGCGATGATGGTCGATGACCAGGGAGGGCATGGTGGAAACAGTATCGGCAAAGATTCCAACCCGTTCCGGCGTCGAACAGTCGAGAACAACGGCTGCGGCGTCTGCGGGAATGGTCTCCGGCACCGACGACAGGAAGTCTTCCTGATACGATTTGACCTCGACTCGAATGAAGGGACCTTCGTTAAAATGAAACACTTGCTTGCCCTGAGCCTGAAGAAACCTTCCAAGGGCGGCACTGGAGCAGAGGCAGTCACCATCGGGCTCGATGTGCGAAAAGAGAAAGTAGGTCTCATAATCGCGAAGAAACCTCAGCACGAGGTCCGCAGGTGGGCGGAGATAGACCGGTTGGGGGGCGGACAGGGTGGAACTCAGCGGTTTCAGAACCGGATGTTGAATGTGGTGGTTTCCTGAAACCTCCGGGTGACCTCTTCGCTGTCCTGAAGGCTCACCCACGAGGGATGCCCGGGACTGCTGTGAACAAAGAGCCGCACGTGGGAGAACTCTCCACCCCGGAATACCACTTCCATGTACGGAACGCTTCGGGAGTTCGCGAAGACGATCTCCGCCTGTCCGGCGGGGGTGAACCACGTGTGAGGAATCAACGCTTCCGCGATGCGAAAGTTGCTGACGTTGTACTCGATTTTGTAGCCAAGCCGATGCGTGAATACCCGCTCGACGTAGACCGTCTTGATGAAGATATCCGACATCTGGATCTCGGCGTGTACCGCCGCGCCATGAGCGAGAAAGAGCCCGAACAGACACACGAACGCGAACATTCTCTTCAGTTGTCTCACCGCCGTCCTCCTGAGGGTTGACTCTCACAGTATACGCGTTCAGCCGCCATGATGCAACGATTGATCGGATGATTTCGCGGCCATCCGTTTGCACGAAAGGCCGCGTGTTCGTTCATCCGAGTTCCGAAGGGGCAAGCATCGTCGCGAGCATGACCGCCTTGATCGTGTGTTTGCGGTTCTCAGCCTGATCCCAGATCCGCGACCGCGGCCCGTCCATGACTTCGGAGGTTACTTCGTTTCCACGCACGGCCGGAAGACAGTGCAGGAAGATGGTGGACGCTTTGCCGGTTTGGTTCATGAGGTCGGCGGTTACGCGGTACGGTGTCAACAGTGCAATGCGCTCCGCGCTTTTTGCCTCTTCGCCCATGGACACCCAAACATCGGTATAGACCGCATCGCTCCTGGGAAGAACCTCGGCAGGATCCGAGGAGACGATGATCTCGGCTCCGCTTTCCTCAGCGTAGTTCTTTGCCTCGAGCACGGTATCACGATCAGGGTGCAGCGACTCTGGCGCGGCCACCGAGAAGTGGGTTCCCACCTTGGCGCAGGCAATCATCAGCGAACGCGCCACGTTGTTCCGGCCGTCGCCTACGTAGGTGATGGACTTCCCGGAAAGGCCACCGGTTGCTTCCCGCAGCGTCTGCAGATCGGCGAGCACCTGCGTCGGGTGGTAAAGATCGGTGAGCCCGTTGTAGACCGGCACGCCCGAGTGCGTCGCGAGTGCATCGACCATCTCCTGGGCAAAGCCGCGAAATTCGATGGCGTCAAACATTCGTCCGAGAACTCGGGCGGTGTCTTCGACCGTTTCTTTCACGCCCAGGTGGATGTCATTGGACGAGAGAAAGACCGGGTAACCGCCCTCTTCGCCAAAGGCCGTTTCAAACGCACAGCGGGTACGGGTGGAGAGCTTCTCAAAGAGCAGCGCGATGGTCTTGCCCCGGAAGCGTTGATGTACTTCACCGGCGCGGCGCTGAGCCTTTACTCGATCGGCCAGATCAATCAGAAAGAGGATCTCCGCTTTTGAATAGTGCTTGAGGGTGAGAAGCGACCGTCCCTTGAGGTTCACCGCCATGAGGTTCTCCTTGCGTTGGATGTGCGCGGAGTATACCACAAACCCGATATCGGTCAAACCGAAAAATCTGCCTCGAAGCTTGGTGAAAGATCGGGGAGACGAAAGCAGGCAGA
>SLTF01000343.1 GCA_007130025.1 Spirochaetales bacterium
AAGCCCCAGAGTGAAGATGCCACACTGACCGTCCACGCCTTCGGCGCGGGCGCCGGCATCACGATCTTCTTTCGCTGAGGTTCCGCGCGGCTTCCGCTGCTCCGGCCATGCCCGCCCGATTCCCCAGGCGAGCGGATTCCACACGGCAGTTCTCCAGCAGATACGGGAAGCTGCATTGGGTAAGCGCCCGAGCCACGAGGTCCGGCAGTTGGGGAATGGCCTCGGGAACCCCTCCGCCGATTACGACCACTTCGGGGGCGAGGATACTCATCGTCGCACCCACCACGCGCGCGATCATTCCGGCGGCCGCCTCCATTACCGCTTCCGCGATGGGATCGCCGCTTTGATGCCGAGCGGCAAGCTCGGGGAACAACGCGCCATCGGCGCCTTCGGGGACCGCGGTGCCACCACGGGCGCGGTATGCGGCGACCAGCTCCGGCGCACCGGTGAAACGCTCGAGGCAGCCGCGCTGTCCGCAGCCGCAGAGCGGTCCCGACGGGTCCACGCAGACATGGCCGATTTCGCCCGCCATCCCGCGGTTGCCGGTCACCAGCCGCCCGTCGCAGACGATTCCGCCCCCGATGCCGGTCCCCCACGAGACGAAGAGCAACTCGCGTACGCCCCGATCGCGTGCCTCAGCGAGGGCGGCAAAGCTGCCGTCGTTTCCCGCCACGCACGGGACGCCCAGCCGCTCTGATACGGAGGCGCTCAGCGAGGTCCCCTGCCACGCGGAAAGGTTGACCGCCGGCCCGTGAACAAGGCCGTTGTCGTCGACCAGCCCCGGTGTTCCGATGCCAATCGCGGCGACGTCCGACAACCCCTCGGGGCAGAGAGCGCCGACCGCCGCGATCAGGGCATCCATCAACGATTCGCAGCCCTCGTGCGCAGGAGTGGCCAGGATCAGGGTGCGCGTTGGAGCCGAGTTCTCAACCGGAAACAGACCGGCCTTGATGCTCGATCCACCGAGGTCGAGACCAATGATCGTCCTGCCGGGCTTCATTGCGCTTCCACCGAGGTAAACGCATCCCGCCAGGTGATGCCGTCGGGAAGTGGCCCGCGGTCGATTGCGTCGCACGCGAAGAGCTGCTCGAAGACCATTCCGGCGGCGCCCGCGCAGACGTCGTCACGGCCCCAGCGCGATACGGAAACCTCCACCGGGTCCATCGCGGCCGAGACCACCTGAAGGCCCGGTCGAGAGCACAATTTCCGCACCACCTGATCCCGCGCCCCGCGCAGCTCGCCGCCCAGCACCAGCCGCGCAGGATCCAGGGCGCCAATCAGCGGCCCCAGGCTCTCCATCAGTTCGCCGGTAAGGCGCTCGGTAGCCGATGAATCGTGAGGAACCAAGCGCAGCAGTTCCTGCGAGAGGCCAAACTGCGGCCCTCCCCCGGGTTTCACCCGCACGCTGAAGAACTCTCCGGCGCGAAAGCGTCGCCCGCGATACACCGTTCCTCCGGCAACCAGACCGAGCCCCACGGTGAAGAGGTCACCGGTGCGGCGGCCCAGCACGCAGAGCAGATCCTCGAGCCCTGCAGCCGGATGGAGCTCGCCCCACGCGCAGCAGTTGGCGTCGTTGTCCACCATCACCGGCACGGCGGCGCGACCGGAGCCCGCCCCTGCGGTTCGGGGGATGATAGAGACCGCTTCCACCTGGAGCGCATCGGAACGCACAAGCAGCGACCTCGCCGGATCCACAATGCCGGGAAGCGCCACCCCCACCGCGAATGGCACAAGACGTGCGCGTACGGCCCGGCTCATCAGCGCGCGGCACGCGGCCTCCACCGCGGCGGCCGGGTCGTTGGGGTGGCGGTTTCGCCCCCAGGTGCGCAGTCGCAGCCGACCCGCGTTGTCCAGAATCACCGCGCGAAACCGCTCGGCGGTCAGCTCCACTCCCCCTGCAAGCAGCCGCTCGTCGCGGATCGCGAGCACCACCGGGCGGCGCCCTCCCCGGCGCGACGCGTCGGTCACCCCGGCCTCCGCCACCACCCCCGCGCCGATCAGGTAGTTGACCACGTGGGTGACGGTGGATCGATCCATCCCCAGTCGACGAGCGAGCTCCACACGTGGCATCGCTCCGTCGCGTCGCAGGGTGCGCATCACCAGCGGCAGGGCTGTGCCGTTCATCGGTTTTCCGCGCGGCGGCGCAGCTCCCGCGAATGTCTGCCGAACTCCGCGAGGCTCATCTCGCGCAGGAAGACAAATCCTCGCGTCGCACGGATCAGCGCGCTCGGGTGTTCGTAGAAGAACTCGCGCCCGAGGCAGGTGGAGAGGGTGTTGTACTGCTCCACCTGGATTCGCTGCGCCAGCTCGGGGAAGGGGCCGTCGTGCTCGTAGCTCGGGAAGGACGCATCACGCTGCGAGATGTAGGTGTGCATGAACGACGAGTGCTGCAGGGTGAGCATGTTCAGCGACACCGGCACGTAGACGTTTGCCTCCGACGGGTGGAAGCGGTACCAGATGTTGCGGTACCCCACCACGGTCAGATCGGTCCGGCCGCTCTTCTCTTCATAGATCCGAAGCCCCTCGGCCACCGCCTGCATCACCTTGTAGTGCGTGTCGGGGCCGCTCCCCTCGGGATCGAAGGCAACCGTCACCACGTCGGGTCGAACCTTCGACAGGAGGTCCAGCACGGGAACCGCATCGCGGGCGATGGTCGGTTCTTCGGTGAAGATTTCGCCCTGGTAGAACCCCAGCCGCAGGTGCTCAACGGACTGATCGTTCCAGCCGAAGTAGCCCCAGAGACAGGCGGATTCCCACTCGCGGCACATCCCTTTCAGGCGCTGGATGTAGGGAAGATCCTTCTTGCCGGGGTACTGCGTCTCAAAGTAGTTGATGAGCTCCTCGTTGCGGTGCTCGATGTCGTCCAGATCGATCTCTTCAAAGACGGTGACCAGATCGCGGAAGAACCGGCGCGTGGTGCCCTCTTCCTGGAGCTCAAGCGAGTTGGCGGCGATGCCGTCGAGGTAGACCCAGACGTCGTGATCGCGGTAGCGGTCCTCCTGGAAGTACCCGGAGTCCAGCAGCAGCCGGAGCTCTTCGCGCCGGGTTGCCAATGCGCGCTGCAGCATGCGGCAGACGGAGAGCACGTAGGTGTTGGTCACTGCGGTGAAACCGCTGGTCATGGTGGCAAAGTGATGGTAGTTGCTGTGCTCGCGGATGTTACGGACTACGCTCGGCAGGTAGCCGAGCATGATGTCGTCGTGATGCGGCTCGGTGTGGAGGAAGCGGGTGCTGGTCTGCGACCGCATCCCCGCCTCGATTTTGGCGACCAGAGAATCGACCACGGCGCGGTTGATTGACTCTACGCCCCCAGCCCCCTTGGTGCCGGACCCCGGACGGACTACCCTGCCAAGGAGCAGCTTCCCAAGTTCGGTGCTGCGGTAGTCGGCCTCGGTGAGGCGGCGGACCGGTTTGCCCGTGGCCACGGAGACGTCGATCACCACTCGCTCGACCTGCTCCGGCGTGAGTGGGTCCGTCTCGGCGAAGGCCAGCACCCGACGCTCCCCGAGCCGGCAGGCGGCACCCTGCGTGAGGTAAAAGCGAGCGTTGGGCAGTGAGTGCAGGGCGGCCGCGGGAACGCGAAGATCGCCGGTCTCTTCGATGGCACGGCGTACCACCTCGGCCTTGGCCTCGCCTGCGGCCATGATCACGGCAACGCAGTCGCGGTTGTGGGTGATGGTCTCCAGACCGACGGTGATCACCAGCCGCTTGCGCGCCACCTCAATGCCCCCGAGGTCGGAGGCCGCCGCGGCCTGGGTCTCGTAGTTGACCTCGGTGAGGCGGGTGGGGGAGTAGGGACTGGATCCGCGCACGTTGAACCCGATATGGCCGTCCGGACCGATCCCGCCGAGAAAGAACCCGATGCCGCCCATCTCGCGGATGCGCTCCTCGTACTGCGCGCAGAACTGGTCGATGCGATAGATGGCGTCGCGTTTGCGCTCTTCGTCGCGGGTACGCGGATTGCGGTAGCGCAGCCCGAGGTCGATCGGCTCATCGCCCCAGAAGCGCTCCAGCTCATCGGGCAGGGGGATGTCCTCGCAGTTGATCAGCAGGGCGCGGTCGGGATCGAGCCCGAAGTTCTCCAGGTAGTACTTCTGCACGTAGAAATAGAAGCTGTTCTGGTGGCGCGGATTGATGGGGTAGAACTCGTCGATCTGCACAAACCGAAGCCCTGCCATCTCCGGCTTGACGGCGGGATCGATGCCGCGCTGCTCGAGCTCTTCGCGGACCGCGGGCATCTCCCACCCTGCGCGCAGGCGTGCCACTTCCTTCATGAAGAACTCCGGTGTTCGACCGGTGGGAAGCGATATCACCCCCTCGGGGTTGGTCTGCACCCACTCCAGAAACCGCAGGGCGGTCAGGGTTCCCAGCGCCGGAAAGTTCTCAACCACCAGCACGCCGATATGTTCACTCCCAGGATACCGAAGCTCCCTGCCGCTCTGCTCCAGGGTGATTTGTTCTACACGCGACGTCATACTTGCTCCTTGTTAGTTTGTTGAATCAATCAACTAACTATCGTTGAAGTGCAGAATAGCGCGTGCTCCGGACGCTGTCAAGGGCGCTTCGCGGCTCTGCCGCGGACGACTGTCAGGCGGCAGCGATTCTGATAGACTGCGCTGCATGGATATTCTTCTGGCAAGCAACAACGCGCACAAGGTGCGCGAACTGACGAGCATCTTCGCCCCCGACCGCGTGATCACTCCGCGGGAGATCGGGCTGGACTTTTCGTTTGAAGAGACCGGGGACACCTTCTTCGCCAACGCCTACGGAAAGGCGGAGGCGCTCTGGCGACTGTGCGGAGGCGACTACGTGGTGGTTGCCGACGACTCGGGCATCTGCGTGGACGCGCTCGGGGGAGCCCCCGGGGTCTATTCGGCGCGTTTTGGCGGTGACGTGGGAGTAGACAGCGATGAGGCGCGCACGGCGCTCCTGCTCGAGCGAATGACGGGAAAAACCGCGCGCGGGGCGCACTACGTCTGTTGCATGGTTGCGGTCCTGGGACCCGATCGTTTTCTGTGTACCCAGGAGACCTGGCACGGCGAAATCGCCCACCAGCGCTCCACGGGAACCGGCGGGTTTGGCTACGATCCGGTATTCTGGCTCGCTGACCGCGGCTGCACCGTCGCGGACATCACCGACAACGAGAAGCACGCCCTCTCGCACCGCGGGAAGGCGGCACGGACGCTTCGGACGCTCCTCGCGTAGCGCATCGATTCTCGCGCTGCGGGCACAGCCGGGGCGTCAGATCTCTTCTCCGTCCCGGATCTGCTCGTGGCGGCGGATTACCTCGCGGGTGATAAACTGCAGGAACTTCTCCGTGAAGCCGGGGTCGAGGTCTGCATCCTGGGCAAGCTGATGGAGTCGGGCGATCTGCCGCTGCTCGCGGGCCGAATCTCCCGGGGGCAGATCGTGCTCCCGCTTGTAGTACCCCACGTTCTTGGTGACCTTGAACCGCTCCGCGAGCAGATAGACCAGCGCCGCGTCGATGTTGTCGATGCTGCGCCGGTACGCCGCCAGCTCGGGGTGCTGTTCCTCCGGGGTGTGGTTTCCGCTCACCACTGGGCCGCCACGTTGTAGAAGAAGTGGATGAGGGCGTCGATGCCGCGGTACCAGGTGGGCAGGTCGAGCTTCTCGTTGGGCGCGTGCAGGTTGTCGTCCGGCAGGCCGAAGCCGGTGAGCACCGACGGCACGCCGAGCTGCCGCGAGAGGTAGGTAGAGACCGGGACGCTGCCGCCCTCCCGCTTGAACATCGGTTTGCTTCCCCAGACCGCCTCGAGGGCCGCCGCGAGGGCGCGGTTGCCGCGATTGTCGCGCTCGGTGATCAGGGGCGGGCCGAGCGAGATCACCTCGATCTCGTGTTTCATGGTGGGCGGCACAAATGCGTCGAAGTAGGCCGAGAGCATGTCGCGCACTTCGCCCGGATCCTGATCGGGTACCAGGCGGGTCGATATCTTTGCCATGGCGGTGGAGGGGAGCACGGTCTTTGCGCCCTTGCCGGTGAAACCGGAGACCATACCGTTAATCTCCAGCGTGGGGCGGGCACCAATCCGCTCGGTTACCGTGTAGCCGCTCTCGCCGTAGAGCCGGGGGGCGCCCGTCTGCTTGAGGTAGAACTCGTCGTCCATCGGCAGGCGGGCGAGTTCGTCGCGCTCTTCCTGCGTCAGCTCGCGCACGCGCTCATAGAAACCGGGAAGCGTTACGCGTCCGTTCTCGTCGTGCAGCCCCGCGATCAGATCGCACAGGGCGTGGGCGGGGTTTTCCACCGCGCCACCGAAGATGCCGGAGTGCAGGTCGTGCGCGGGGCCGCGCAGGCGCACCTCAAAGTAGGCAAGCCCCCGCAGACCGTAGGTGATGGTAGGGAGGTCGGGGGCAATCATGCCGGTATCCGGGTTAAGACAGAGGTCCGCGGCAAACCGGTCGCCGTACTGTTCGATGCTCTTCTGCAGGCTCGGAGAGCCGATCTCCTCTTCGCCCTCAAACAGAAACCGCACGTTCACCGGCAGGGGGCCGGCGCTGCGAATGGCGTCCAGGGCGGACAGCGTTGCCATCACCTGCCCCTTCATGTCCGAGGCGCCACGGGCGTAGAGCGCCCCGTCGCGCTCGGTTGCCACGAAGGGTTCCGAGTGCCAGAGCTCCACCGGATCAACCGGTTGCACGTCGTAGTGGCCGTAGACCAGGATGGTGGGCGCCTTCTCCGCGGTGCCACCATCGGCGGTACCGGCCGGCGCACCCGCGGGGATTTCGCCCCAGACGATCGGTTTACCGTCGGTCGGCAGGATCTCTACCGCCGTTGCCCCCAATCGGCGCAGCTCATCGGCGAGCCAGTGCGCGGCGCGTTCGATGGCGTGATGATACTCGGGATCGGTAGAGATCGACGGGATCGCGATCAGCTCATCCAGCCTGGCACGAAACTGGCCGCGATTCTCGGCGGCAAAGGCCAGGGCGGCGGAACGGGTGTCGGACACGATGGCTCCTCCTGAACGTGGTGTACGTGGCCGACAGTATAGCGGTCCTCACCGCCGGTGGGCAATGCACGGCCGCCGCCGGCACGGCGGATGCGGCCCACCCCAGCCGCTGCTACCCCAGCCCCTTCTGCAGGCGCCAGTAGAGCTCGTTCCAGCGCAGCGATTCGCGCAGCGCTCGGATTTTCGTGCCGGCGTCGATCACCACCAGCTCCATGCCGGCGATTTCGGCGTAGTCCTCGAGCACCTCGGTGGTGATGGCGTGGCTGAAGCCGGTATGGTGGGCACCCCCCGCGTAGATCCAGGCCGCCGCGGCATCGGCCAGGTTGGGCCGCGGGATCCAGACGGTGCGGGCGACCGGCAGCTTCGGCAGATCGGCGTCCGGGGGCACGGTGTCCACCTCGTTGACAATGAGGCGCATGCGGTTGCCGAGATCCACGATGGAAGCGTTGACCGCGGGACCGGCCGGCGTGTCAAAGACCATCCGCACCGGATCGGACTTACCGCCGATGCCCAGGGGGTGGATCTCGACGCGTGGGGTACCCGAGGCGATGGTGGGGCAGATCTCGAGCATGTGGGCGCCGAGTACGCGCTCGCGGCCGGGTTCGAAGTGGTAGGTGTAGTCCTCCATGAACGAGGTTCCACCGGGAAGCCCCGCCGCCATCACCTTCATGGCGCGCACCAGCGCCGCGGTCTTCCAGTCGCCCTCGCCGCC
>SLTF01000351.1 GCA_007130025.1 Spirochaetales bacterium
TCGCTGCGGTCGCTGCCGCCAATCCAGAGCCGTCGCTGATTCAGAACAAACTCCTTGCCCTTGAACCGACCGTTGAGGAGCCGAAGCACTCCCAGGCTGAGCTGCTGCTCGATGAGGGAGTAGCAGAGCGATACCAGCACTCCAAAGAGCACCAGACCCGCCAGCGTCACCAGCGGTGAATCGGGCACCAGAACCCGGCCGTACTCAATGGCCAGCCCGCCAAGGGCGCCACCAATCAGACCTCCCAGAACCCCCACCGCAATCTTGCGTCCAGACCGCGCACGTACCCCTTCGGCCACGCCCACAAAGAGGCCGAGCACCGCCCAACCGGCCGCGCGAGCCAGCGGAAAGCCAAACCGGCGCACAGCGTCCTCGCTCTGCAGCAGCCGTTCGCCCAGGGCAAAGAGCACTCCCTGCCCCGCCAGAAACCCCAGGGTCCCGCCAATGGTACCAAGCACGGCACCCCAGATTGCACCGCGCACGATGCGCCGGTTACTTCCGGCGATGATACCCTCGGCGGTGCCGAAGACCAGGCCGTAGAGGAGGCCGAAGGCTGCGCCCGAAATCAGACTGAATACCAGAAAGGAGGGAAAGACCGCCTGATGCTCGATGAAGAGCTCCATGACGGGCCAGACCAGCAGCCCGGCGAGCAACCCGAGTCCGCAGACAATGAGACGCTTGATCAGAGTGGACATATGGTGCTCCTAATTGCCGATGCTTTGATCGATCACGCGCTCGCCGGTTCGGAAGGCGAGTCCCGACGCGCGATCCTCCAGATAGACCGTGAGGCGGCGCCCCGGTTCCACGTCGATCTCTATTGACGCCCCGTCGGTGCGCCGCGGGGCGGCCGTCAGGCGGTAGCGCCCCGGCACCAGAACCAGGTCGATCGGTGCCTCACCGGTGGCCCCCACGGCCTCAAGCCGCGGTCGCCGCCCCGACCAGAGGTAGGTCTCTTCGCCGTCCAGCAGGAGCGGCGTTCCCACCTCGGCCGAGATGATCCGCACCGCGCCGGGTATGGGTTGCAGCCGTGCGTCCAGAACCATCGTTCGCTGGTGCGGCTCTACCCGCAGCGTGTACTCGGAGGGGAAGAAGCCGTTGTGGGCAATCCGAAACGCGTGGACCGCGTCCCCCGTGAGCATGGTGGTCTGGGCGCCCAGGAAGGGTGTCCAGCGCCCCTGCCGGCGAACCCAGACCTGCGCGTCGGGCAGGCGGCGGCCGGTAACGCGATCGCGTACCTGCAGATCGACGAGAAGCGGCATCGGACGCGGATCGGGGAGCGCAAACTCCAGGACGAGCTCGCCGGCGGTGGCCGCGGCACGCCGCTGCACCGTTCGCGGCTCCAGGAAGAAGCTCCGCCAGAAGAGCTGATCGCCCGCGGAGACCTTGAGGCGATAGGAGCCGGGAGGCTGGAACAGGCGTCCCGTCTGGAAGACCCGGAAGTCCACGGTTTCCAACTCCGGAACCTCGGTGAAACTCAGATCGATACCGGTTACCTCTGGCACCTCGGCGCCGTCCGCCGCAAACAGCTGCGCTCGCAGCAGCATGTCGCTGAGGCGGGCGTCGGTCTTGGGGATCCGCACCGTTGCACGAAAGGCACCGGCGTCATCGGGCAGAAGGTAGTCGTAGTGATATCCGCGCTGCCACGCCCAGAATCCGCCGCCGCCCAGAACCGCGAGCAACAGCGCGGCCGCTACGGGAGCTGCAACCAGAAGGGGTGAGCGCTTCTTCAGCGGCTCCCACTTGCCCGCGAGGAAGGCGGCGATACGCGTATCACCCGATTCGCGGCGCTTGGGGCTGAAGGCGCGGTCGAGCCGCTTGAGTACGGCACCGAGCTCCTGAAAGCGGCGCTTGGGCTTTGCGTGCATGCAGCGTCTGATCAGCCGCGCGGTAAAACGGCTCACCTTGGGGTTGATCTTGCGTGCCCGGGTGTACTTACCGTGCTGGATCAGGCGGATCGCTTCGGCGGTCATGTTGCCCGGAAAGGGTTTCTTGCCGGTGACCATCTCGTAGAGCATGACCCCAACCGAGTAGATGTCCGCGCGGCGGTCCACTGCGTGGGTGTTCTCAAACTGCTCCGGCGCCATGTAGGAGGGGGTACCGAGCGTCATCCCCTCGCGGGTCAGGCCGCTGTCGGTGTCTTCGTGCATGCTCGCGATGCCAAAGTCCACCAGCTTCACGTGACCGGTACGCGACAGCAGGATGTTTGCCGGCTTGATATCGCGGTGCACCACCCCGCGGGCGTGGGCGTAGCGAAGGGCGCGGCAGCTGTCGCGGAAAATATAGAGGGCAATCTCCTCGGGCAGGTAGCGCTCGGTACGAAGCAACTGATCGAGCGAAACCCCGTCGACGTACTCCAGAACAATATAATAGGACGAACCCTCGCGGAAGTGGTCGTAGACGTCGACGATGTAGTCGTTCTTGAAGTCCATCATGATGCGCGCTTCGCGGCGAAACCGCTCGCGCATTGACGCATCTCCCCGCAGGGTAAGTTTCTTGATGATCACATGCCGATCGAGCGTCGGGTGCTCCGCCTTGTAGACGGCGCCCATTCCGCCTTTTGCAATCTCTGCGACAACCTTGTATTTGCCGATGGTGCTCGGGGTACGTGCCATAGGGTGTTTGTCTACCGCCTTCAGATCCGGTCTGCGAGCCGGATCAGTCGTTCTTCCGCGTCATCACCATGGTTTTGTTCACTTCAACAAACTCTTCGGTGATGGCCTGGGTCACCTCGCTGAGCGCCTTCTGCTCGGCTTCGGAGGTCATTTCGTCGCGATAGACCGCAATCTTGAAGACCGGCGAGCTTTTCTGTATGGGGCCGACGTTGAACGCCACCGGATCGTCGGGGAGGACGTCGTCGGCGAGCTCGGAGTGCTCGTGGGTTGCGGTGTCGGGAACGTCCTGGCGCAGTCCAATGCTGGCATACTCCACGCGGCGACGGGCATCGACCATGGGTCCAATGCTGAGCAGCGACCCGGAGTAGGTCATGACCAGGGCGCCACGCGCCTCGTCGGCAGCCATGTCGTCAACTTCTTCCATGTTCGCTTCGTTCACTTTCTGTTCGAAGATCGATTTTTTCTCCAGCCACGCCTCGGCGATGCGCTCCGTGGACTCGTCGGTGTTGGGCAGTCCGGAGGTAGCGGTGATCTGCTCAATGTGATCGCGAATTTCCTCCGGTACCTGATCGAGATATACTCCCATGTGACCCTCCTGTGCAGTCCGTGTAGCACCATAGTAGACACAACGCGCCGGAAAAATCCACACTACCGGGTGGAGGACGCCATGAAGACTACCTTTTCGCAGTTACCGCCCAGAATTCAACGCCATCTGGAATCCGTCACCGAGTCGTCGGGGCTGCCGCCGGGCGAGGAGTCGCTGGCTCGTCTTACCACCAACTGGCTCGACAAGCGCGCGATGGTTGAGGCGCAGGCGTCCGCCCTTGAGATGATCGACGTGGAACGCCTGGAAGCAGACGATCCGCGCGCGGTACTGCTGCTCACCTACTCGGGATCGCTCATCGCCGTGGGGATCAACCGCCCGTCGGGCCGCTGGTTTGAGTACGCCAGCATCGCAATGCGGGCGGACGTCCCCGAGCTGGTCCGCAGCAACCACGCCGCCCTCGACGGCCCGATTGTACGCGATCAACCGGCCTCGTTTACCGGCTGCGACATCACGCGCAGCTCGGACATCCTGACCGTGCGCACCTTCTCCGCGGACGTGGACCCGGAGGAACAGGAGCGGAGACTGCGCGAGGCGACCATCTTCCTGACCAACGGCTTCGTGAAACTGAACCAGACCCTCACCCGGCCCGGGGTGGACGTCGAGCACTTCACCATGAGATCGATGGTGCAGTACGTGGCGCGAAAAAACGACGTGACCCAGGCCGTCGCAAAACAGCTGATCGACGATTACCTGCAGATGGTGGAAGCGGGCGCCCTGCTCGGCGAGCGGGTTCCCCTCGGACGGATCGGACGACTCTCACTGGGCGTGCGGGCAGCGCAACAGGCTCGAGTGGGGCGAAACCCCGCCACCGGCGAGCCCCTCACCATCCCCGCCAAACCGGCAACGGCGGTGCCACGCTTCAGCGCGTCGAGCGCGCTGAAGGCGCGCGCAGCGGCCCTGCCGGTGGACGGGTTCGCGTTGCCCTCCTGATCGATCCGTAGTATATTTTGCGGGCCCTATGAATGAACATTCAACTCTTCGCGTGTATGCCAGCGAGATATCCCCATCTTCCCTGAACATACCTGTCGTATTATTGCAACCAGTTCAAGAACGCACAAAGGAGCGCGCATCGTGACACATGAATTCGACGCCGTGATCGTTGGCGCCGGAGGCGCGGGCCTCTACGCCGCCCTCGAGGCCAGCAAGACCGCAAAAACCGCGGTGGTATCCAAACTCTACCCATCGCGAAGCCATACCGGCGCCGCGCAGGGAGGAATTGGAGCCGCCCTGGGAAACGTCGACGAAGACAGCCCCGAGTGGCACGCCTTTGACACCGTCAAGGGTGGTGACTACCTGGTCGACCAGCAAGCCGCCAGAATCCTGGCCGAAGAGGCGGTGCAGGCCGTCTACGACCTGGAAAATCGCGGCCTGCCCTTTTCCCGAACACCCGACGGCAAGATCGACCAGCGACGGTTTGGCGGCCATACGCGCAACTTTGGCGAGGCGCCCGTCCATCGCTCCTGCTACGCGGCCGACCGGACGGGGAACATGATCCTGCAGACCCTCTACCAGCAGTGCATCAAGAACGACGTCCATTTCTACGACGAGTTCCAGGTGGTGGAAGTGCTGATGGACGGCACCCGCGTTGCCGGCGTGGTCACCTTTGAGCTGGCCACCGGCGAGATCCACGTCTTCAAGGCGAAGGCGGTGCTCTTCGCCACCGGCGGCTTCGGACGCATGTTCAAGATCACCTCCAACGCCCACGCCAACACCGGAGACGGCCCCGCCCTGCTCGCGCGCGTCGGCATTCCCATGGAAGACATGGAGTTCTTCCAGTTCCATCCCACGGGGATTCGAGGCATGGGCATCCTGATCACCGAGGGTGTTCGCGGTGAGGGCGGCATTCTCAAGAACAACAAGGGTGAGCGCTTCATGGAGCGTTACGCGCCGACCCTCCTGGATCTGGCGCCCCGCGACATGGTCTCGCGCGCCATCATGACCGAGGTACTTGAGGGGCGCGGCGTTCGCGGTGACGGCAAGATCGACGACTGGGTGATGCTCGACGCGAGCCACCTGGGCCGCGAGAAGGTCTACGCCAAGATTCCCGACATCGCCGACTTCTGCAAGACCTACCTCGCCATCGATCCGGCCGAGAAGGCGATGCCGGTGCAGCCCACCGCCCACTACGCGATGGGTGGCATCCCCACCGACGTGCACGGCCGCGTCTCGACCGCGGACACCGTCTACGACGGCCTCTACGCCGCGGGCGAGTGCGCCTGCGTATCGGTGCACGGGGCCAACCGACTCGGCACCAACAGCCTGGTGGATCTGGTGGTCTACGGCCGTCGCGCCGGGCGCCACATCGCCGATTACGTCAAGAATGCTCCGGCACCCAGCGTCCCCAAGGACGCCGGCGATGCGGCCCGCGCGCGAATCGCCGAGCTCAAGAAGGGCAAGGGCAAGCACCCCGGCCCCCTCTACGAGAAGATGCAGGAGAGCATGATGACCAAGATCGGCGTCTACCGCGAAGAGTCGGTCATGAAGGAAGCGGTATCGGAGATTCAGGCGCTTCGCGAGGAGTTCAAGGAGGTGCGTGTCCAGGACGGCGCCCAGAACTACAACCAGGAAGTGCTCGGCATCCTGGAGCTGGAGAACCTGCTCGACCTGTCGCTGGTAACCGCCGTTTCGGCGCTCAACCGCACCGAGAGCCGAGGCGCCCATTCACGCAAGGACTTTCCCGAGCGCGACGATACCAACTGGCTCAAGCACACCATGGCGACGCTGGACGGATCCGAGGTGAGCATTGGCTACAAGTCGGTTGACACCTCCATCTGGACGCCCAAACCGCGGGTCTATTAAGGTGCGCCGACTGTTGAAGCTCCAACTCCGGTGCCTCCGATACCCGGTGGCACCGTTTCCACAATTTCGATAAGGAGAGGTTATGAAGATTACCCTCGAAATCCAGCGATACAATCCTGAGACCGGCGGTGAGCCGCGAATTCAGAGCTTTCCGGTCACGGTAGAGCCCACCGACCGCATCCTGGACGCGCTGATGGAGATTTCGCGCAATCAGGACGGCACGCTGGTCTTTCGCAAGAGCTGCGCCCACGGCGTCTGCGGATCGGACGCCATGCGCATCAACGGCAAGGAGTGCCTCGCGTGCAAGACCCTGGTGCAGGACGTGGCGGACGCCGACGGGGCAACCGTGCGGATCGAGCCGCTGCGCCACCTGCCGGTCCAGCGCGACCTGATGGTTGACCAGTCGGGCTTCTTCGAGAAGTTCCGGTCGGTGAAGCCCTTCCTGGTGCCCGCCGAAGAGGTAGAGGAGAAGGAGTACATCCAGTCGCCCGAGCAGCGCGCCATCTTCGATGAGGCCACCAAGTGCATCAACTGCTCGGCGTGCTACTCCGCCTGCCCCATTCTGGAGAAGAACCCCAAGTTCCTCGGCCCCGCCGCCATCGTGCAGGCCGCGCGCTTTGTCTTCGACAGCCGGGACAAAGGGCTGGAAGCACGGCTCGGCATCCTGGATGACCCCAACGGCGTCTGGCCGTGTGAGAATCACTTTGAATGCACCCGGGTCTGTCCCCGGGAGATCAAAATCACCAAGCTGATCAACCTCACCAAGCGCGAGATCAAGAAATACCGCGAAGCGCGAGGCGAAGAGACCGCGGAACCCAAAGAGGCACAATCATGAAAATTCACGAGTATCAGGCGAAGGAGCTCTTCGCGCAGTACCAGATCCCGGTGCAGGACCAGGCGGTCATCACCGAGGCCGAGCAGGCGCGCGACGCGGTGAAGAAGCTCGGCGACTACGTGGTGATCAAGGCGCAGGTGCTGGTTGGCGGCCGCGGCAAGGCGGGCGGCGTCAAGCTCGCCCGCTCCGCGGATGAGGCGGTGGAAGCGTCCCGCAAGATCCTGGGATTAACCATCAAGGACCTTCCGGTGGAGAAGGTGATGATCGCACCGGCGGCCGAGATCAAGAAAGAGTACTACATGGGGCTGACCCTCGACCGCACCGCCAAGCAGTTCATCCTGATGGTGAGCAAGGCCGGCGGTGTCGACATCGAGGAGCTCGCCGTGGAGCGCCCCGAGGAGATCCTGCGATTTCATATCAACCCCGTGGACGGCATCGACGAGGCGGGGCTGAAGAAGACGCTCTCGCAGGCGTTCGAGACCCCGAAGCTGCTCGCTCAGGCGACCGATGTGGTCAAGAAGATGTACCAGCTCACCGTAGAGAAAGATTGCTCGCTGGTGGAGATCAACCCCTACGCGCTGGTGGACGACGAGACCCTCCTCGCCCTGGACGCCAAGGTCAACTTTGACGACAACGCCCTCTACAAGCACGACGACGTCGAGGCGATGAAGAACCCCGAGGAGTACAGCGAAGACGAGATCGAGGCGAAGGCGTGCAACCTGAGTTTTGTCAGCATGGACGGCGAGATCGGCTGCATTGTCAACGGCGCGGGACTGGCCATGGCGACCATGGACA
>SLTF01000176.1 GCA_007130025.1 Spirochaetales bacterium
ATCGCCCGGCAGGAAGCCGCCTTCGACGACATCATCCCCGGGGCAAAGAAGGGAATTGTCTGGGCCACCCCGGAAACCCCAGGGCGCACCGACTACGCCGTGGTCTACATCCACGGTTTCTCGGCGAGCCGCCGTGAGATCCATCCCTTCCCGCAGCTCATCGCCGACGCCTTCGGAGCCAACAGCTTCTGGACGCGTCTCACCGGCCACGGTCGCACCGACGTTGAGGCGATGGGCCGGATGGAGTCGAGCGACTGGTACACCGATGCCCTCGAGGCGCTCGCCGTGGGCGAGGCGATCGGCGAGCGGGTGATTCTGGTCGCCACCAGCACCGGTGTGACGCTTGCGACGGTACTGGTCGAACAGTTCCCCGAACGCATCCACGCACTGGTAGCCGTGAGCCCCAACTACGGACCGGCAAACCGCGCCGCGTGGATCACTGTGGCGCCGTGGGGTGAGCAGATTGGCGCGCGGATCATGGGGCCCTACCGCAGCTGGCGGCCGCAGAACGAACTGCACGGCCGCTACTGGACCACCCGGTATCCCAGCCGCGCCATCCCCGTGATGATGAGCCTGGTGGCGTACGGTCGCCGTATCCGTCATCAGCGCCTTCCGGTGCCGATGATTCAGTTCTCCGCTCCGGGTGACACGGTGATCGAGTACGACTGGTCGATTCGCGTGTTCGACCGTTGGGGGAGCCGTCTCTCCCCGACTCCGCCCAAGGAGCTCGTCATTGTGGAGGACTCCACCGATCCCGGCCGGCACGTCATCACCGGCGATATCCGTTCGCCTGAGAACACCGGGCGGCTTGCGGGGCTCGCGGTGCGGTTTCTGCGATCGCTGGAGTCGGAGGGGCAGCCGAAGTAATCGGGCTCGGGCCCCCGCTCACGAATAGAGCGTCTGCAGCGCCTCCTCGTCCTCTTCGTGCGCAAACTGGTTGGTGAAGAGGCGGTAGTATCGTCCGCGCGCCGCAATGAGCTCGGCATGGGTGCCGTCCTCCACGATCCGGCCGGAGTCGATCACCAGGATGCGGTCCGCCCGGCGGACGGTGGAGAGCCGGTGCGCAATCACGAAGCTGGTCCGGCCGCGCAACAGGGTCTCGATTGCGTCCTGAATGAGGCGCTCAGCCTCGGAGTCTACCGAGCTCGTGGCCTCGTCGAGCACGAAGAAGACCGGGTCGGCGAGAATGGCGCGCGCAAAGCTCACCAGCTGTTTCTCGCCCACGCTCAGGAGGTTGCCGCCCTCGCCCACTTCCGTGTCATACCCGCGATCCAACCGCGCGATGAGCGCAGCCGCGCCCACGTGGGCGGCCGCCTGCTCTACCTCGGCGTCGGTTGCGTCAAGCCTCCCGTAGCGGATGTTCTCCCGCACCGTACCGCTGAACAGATGCGGATGCTGGAGCACGTAGCCCAAATCCCGGTAATGCTGCAGCAGCCCGCGGTCGCGGTAATCGATGCCATCTACCAGAATCGAGCCCGACGTTGGCTCGTAGAAGCGGCAGAGCAGGTTCACGATGGTGGTCTTGCCGCTGCCGGTCTCGCCCACCAGCGCCACGCTGGTTCCCGGCTCCACCCTCAGATTAAAGCGGGAAAGCACCGTCTCGCCGCCCTGGTAGGTAAACGCTACGTCACGAAACTCCACGCTGCCGCGGGAACGGCTCCAGTGCTCCGGGCGCGGATCGAATACGTCACCGTGGCGAGCGATCACCTCGGGTCGGTCGACGATTTCCGGCTCTGTCTCAATCATGTCCATCACCCGCTCCGCGGCGGCCTGCGCGCTCTGGAACTCGGTGAGCACCCGGGCAAGCTCGCGCACCGGATCGAAAAATTGAACCGTATAACTGACAAAGGCCACCAGCACCCCGAAGCTCACCGCGCCCGAGAGCACGCCGCTTCCCCCAACCGCAACCACCAGGCCGGTTCCCACGCTGCCGATGGCGAGCACCACGGGTACGTAGAGGCTCTGCACCACCGCCGTCCGAATCGAGTGGCGCCGCATCGCCCCGGTGATCCCCTGAAACTCCGCGAGGTTAGCATCTTCGCGCACCAGCGCCTTGGTGGTCTGAGCGCCGAGAATCGCCTCGTTGATGGCGGCGGTGATGCGGGAGTTGGTACGGCGCACGATCCGTTGGTTCTTCAGGATCCGCTGCTGAAAGAGGTAGCTCAGAATCACCAGCGGCGGCACCACCAGCAGAACCACCAGGGCGAGTCGCCAGTTCATCACCAGCATGAACACCGCGATCGCCAGCATGGTGGTTGAGCCCCACATGAGGTCAACCACCCCCCACGAGATGGTCTCGCCAAGTCGTTCGGTATCGCTGGTCATGCGGGTCATGATCCAGCCCGCAGGCGTAGAGTCGTAGTATGGCAACGACAGTTCCTGAAGACGGCGAAAGCCGCGTTGGCGGAGGTCGTAGCAGAGACCAACCTCCACCGCTCCGGCAATCGCGATGAAGAGCCAGATCAGGAAGGCCTGCAGCACTACCATGCCGGCGTAGACGGCGGCAAATGATCCGAGGCCTTCGGCGCTTCGGGGTACGATGAAGGTATCGACCGCGTAGCGCGTCAGCGCCGGGAAGGCCGCATCGATCACTGCGATCACAATCATGATCGCGATAATCGCCGACAGGTGTGTGCGGTACGGCCGAGCATAGCCGAGGAGCTTCCGCCAGATACCATAGTCAATCCGACGGCTATAGGCTTTTTCTTCAAAGGCGTTCATGTGATTCTTCTCCTGCGTGGAGCAACTCCTGCTCCAGCTCTTCGTGTCGCTCGCGCTGAATGGCCCAGAGCCTCCGGTACATACCCTCCTGCGCGAGCAGCCCGTCGTGGCTTCCCAGCTGTACCACCCTTCCCGCGTCGAGCACGACAATCAGGTCGGCCTGTGACAGCGTCGTCAATCGGTGACTGATGATGAAGGTGGTAGCGTCCCCACGTGCAACCGACAGGGCGCGCCTGATACGCGCATCGGTCTCGGTATCAACGGCGCTCAGGCTGTCATCAAACACCAGAATTGGCGGCATCTGCAGCAAAGCCCGCGCGATGGCAACGCGCTGTTTCTGCCCGCCGGAGAGCGTCACTCCGCGTTCTCCAACCAGGGTTTCGTAGCCGCGGTCAAAGCTCTCAATCACGTCGTGGATGGAGGCGGTCTTCGCGGCACGGTGCACATCGTTTGGCAAAGCGTTCCCCCGTGCGAGTGCGATGTTCTCACCCACGGTTCGGGCGAAGAGAAAGGGCTCCTGCAGCACCAGCCCGACGTGGCGCCGGATCCAGCGCTTGCGAATCTGGTTCAGTTCCACCCCGTCCACCCGGATGGATCCGCGCTGGTAGTCGTGCATCCGCGACAGCAGATGTACCAGCGTAGACTTGCCCGAACCGGTTGGCCCCAGGATGGCGACCGTCATTCCCGGCTCGACGGTGAAGGTCACGTCCCGCAGAATGACGCGGTTTCCGTGCGAGAAGCAGACCCGGTCAAACTCGATGCGTCCACGAATAGGCGGCTCCAGCGCATCCGGTGCATCGACCTCGCGGGGAACCGCAAGGATCTCGGCCAGGCGCGAGAGCGCGACTGACATCCGGCCCATATCGGCAAGAACGCGACCCATCTGACGAATCGGAAAGAGCAGCATGGTCACCACGGTTACAAAGAGCAGCACCGTACCGATGGTGATCTGCCCCGCGATGGCGAGCAGCGCTCCGTACACAACAATCACGCCAATCTGCCCCACGCAGAGCATTCCGCTCAGGCTCCAGTAGGTGGCCATCTGGCGGATCAGCCGGTAGACCAGCGCGCGATACTCGCTGCTGTGGTGGTCGAACCGATCTGCCTCAAACCGTTGCCGTCCAAAGGCGCGCACCACCCGCACCCCCGTGAGGTTCTCCTGCAGCGCGGTGGAGAGTCGGCCTTCGGACTCATCAACCAGCCGAAAGGTTCGGGCGATCCGCCGGAAGAACAGCAGGGAAAAGACAAATACCAGCGGCACAATCCCAAGGCTCACGGCGGCAAACCCGGGATCGATCGAGAAGAGGATGGGTACCGCGATCGCGATCATGAATGCGGCCCGCCCCACCTCTACAAACTGGATCGCCATGAAGCGGCGAACCGTCTCAACGTCGGATGTGCAGCGCTGGATCAGATCGCCCGCGGAGCTGTGAGCGTGGTAGTCGTAGCTGAGGTTCTGGATGTGATCGTAGAGCCGTTCGCGCAGTCGAAGGGCCAGCGATTCGCTCGCACCGGCGGCGAGCCGTCCGTGCAGAAAGCTGAACGCCCCCGCCACCAGCGCGACGGCGACAATCGCCGCCGCAACAAGGGGCAGCCGCTCGCGCAACGCCGCCGTCCCGCCGAGCGCAGTCACCAGGCGAAGAACGGCCCGCGGCGCATCGACCGGTTCGTTCCCGATCACGTGATCGACCGCGAACCGCACCAGCAGGGGCGGGAGATACCCGATGACGGCTTCCAACCCCACGAAGAGAACCGCAGAGCCGTAGATGAGACGACTGCCCTTCAGGGCTTCATTGAGAACACGGGTAGCACGCATGACGGAAAAATCCTATGAATCACGTCCGTCGTACGGACGCAAAAAAGCGGGTGAAGCCGTAGCCGGGCCAACACAAAGACCCGGAGGACGTATCTGAGGGGAAGTTACCTGAACGAAGAACCGGCACAGCCGGCAGACGAAAGGACTACAGTGCAGGAACGTCCCGATACACGGCACAGGAGGATGCCACCTGAGGCGGCACAATGACAGCGCAATTCATTCTCATTTCCATTGTACCTCTCCGTATCGGAATATTGTGAGGGAGAATATACGTCACGTACAATAACGTGTCAACACGCTGGTGGATCCGCCGTGGGCGTCTGCGTCTCTCTACACCAGCTTCTTGCGGATGCGCCCCGAGATCGCGTCGATGATCGTTACCGTGACGATGAGCACAATCACGATAATCATCGCGCGGGGCCACGCCCGCGTACGGATGGCAAAGATCAGCGGTGCACCGATTCCACCGGCGCCCACCAGACCCAGGGTGGCAGCGGCGCGCATGTTAATCTCAAAGCGATAGAGGGTGTAGCTGGTCAGCTCCGGACTCACCTGCGGTAGGATGGCTCGGAACAGAATCTCGAAGGGGCTGCCGCCGCACGACTCGAGCGCTTCCTTCACCCCCATGTCCATGCTCTCGATCGCCTCGCTGAAGAGCTTTCCGAGCATCCCAATGGAGTGAATTCCCAGGGCAAGGATTCCCGCCGGAGCTCCCGGTCCTACGATGCTGATGAAGATGAGCGCCAGGATCAACTCGGGGAAGGTACGGATCATCGTAACCAGGAACTTTCCGACCTTGGATACCTTCTCCCCAACGATATTCTGCGCCGCCAGCAGCGCAAAGGGGATCGAGAGGAAGGCCGACGCAAAGGTGCCCGCGATGGCGATCGCGATGGTCTCCAGCACCGCGTAGGGCAAACCGTCGACCGTCCAGGTACGAAGGTAGACGGTGTCGGGGCGAAGGAAGGCGCGCCCCATCGCCTGGATGGTTCCCGGAGCCGTCTGCATGATTCCCTTGTACTCGATACCCAGAAATCCCCACACCAGAAGCAGGAGGAGTCCGCCGTAGTTTACGACCCGATAGAGGATCTTCCATGGATCGAGTGGTTTCGGAACGATGATGGGTTCGGTATGCGCTTCCACCCTACACCAGCCTTTTGCGGATCGAGCTGCTGACCAGATCAATGGCCAGGACGACAAAGAATGAAATCATGATGATGACGCCCACCCGGTCAAACCGCCGGAACGCCAACGCCTGCTCGAAGGTCTGTCCGATTCCCCCCGCGCCCACGTATCCGAGCACCGCTGCCGCGCGCACGTTCACCTCGAATCCGTAGAGCGTATACGACATGTACTGTGGAAGGATCTGCGGCAGCACGGCGTAGCGCAGGATGTTCATCTTGTTGGCGCCAAGCGACATCAGCGCCTCAACCTGGCCGTAGTCAATCGACTCGATCGACTCGAAGGTGAGTTTCGATATCAGGCCAAAGGTGAAGACCGACAGCGCCATCACACCGCTGAATGCGCCAATCCCGAAGATCGCCACGAAGAGCGACGCAAGCACCATCGCGGGGATGGTGCGAAAGATATTCAGAATGAACCGGAGCGGCTTGCTGATCCATGGTTTCTGCAGGAAGTTCTCCGCGGCAAGCACTGCGGTGGGAAGGGCCAGCAGCGCACCCCAGAAGGTGCCCACGATCGCCATGCGGATGGTCTCAATCATGGGACTGTAGATGCGCGGCGTGAACGACCAGTCGGGCTCCAGGAACATGCGCCGGAGTAACCGGCCGCCACGCTGGAAGTTGGCGAGAATCTGGAAGACGTTGAACCCGGCAAACCAGGCGCTTCCTACGATGAGCGCGGTTACCCCCAGAATGATCAGGTTGCGCCGGAGGTGGTTTGGCCGGGGAACGACGATTGGCTCATGCGCTCCGGTTGCCTGCTGCGGAGCCGTTGCACTCATACTCGCTCTCCGAGCACCTCGTCGTGGTGGATCGGGCGGCCGTACACCTTCTCCATGTCGTTGAAGAACTGCGCCTTGTTCATGCCCTTCATCGGCACGTCATAGACAATCCGGCCGGCGCGAATTCCCACAACGCGTGTGGCGTACTTCCAGGCGAGGTCAACGTGGTGAAGGTTTGCAACCGTGGTAATGCCGTCTTCGGTGTTGATCTGCTTGAGGTAGTCCATTACCTGGATGGTGGTGATGGGATCGAGCGACGCCACCGGTTCATCGGCGAGCATCACCTTGGGCTCCTGCGCGAGCGCCCGCGCAATGGCCACGCGCTGCTGCTGTCCGCCGGAGAGCTCGCTCGCCCGGGTGTGGACCTTCTCCAGGATGTCGACGCGCTGAAGCGCACGATACGCGATCTGCTTGTCTTCCTCCGGGAAGAGTCCGAACACGGTTCTCCACGTGGGGTGATAAGCAACCCGACCCGACAACACGTTGTTCAGGACCGAAAGCCGCTTGACGATGTTGAAGCCCTGGAAGATCATGCCGATCTCGCGGCGAACCCTCCGCAGAACCTTGCCGTGCACCTTGTTGACCGTGACGCCGTCAACCACGACATCGCCGCTGGTGTTATCGATGAGCTGATTGATCAGTCGGAGGAAGGTTGACTTGCCGGCCCCGGAAAGTCCGATGACGGCGACAAACTCGCCGGGCTCGATGGTGATCGAGATATCGGTCAGCGCCTTGACCCCGTTGGGATAGGTCTTGCTGACGTTGACAAACTGGATCATAGGCGATTCCTCCGGAGTACCTGCGGCCGAAGTTCGAACACCGCGCATTCTAATGGTTTTCTCATTGATAGTACATATACACACATCACGACCGGGAGTATAATTTGGCCACCAACAATAAGGAGGAGTGAACAATGAAGAAACGAATCATGTTCGCCCTGATAATTCTGATCGCCGTCAGCGCCCTGCTCTCCGCAGCCGGCCGCGCTGAAGGCACCGCCCCGCGCTACGTCAGCCCCGAGACGCTGCAGGTGCAGCTGATTCCGTCGCGGGATGCCGCCTATCTGGACGCTCAGCGTCTGCCGATGCAGCAGCTGCTTTCCGCCCAGCTGGGCAT
>SLTF01000318.1 GCA_007130025.1 Spirochaetales bacterium
GTTTGATCCCAATCATTTGGAGCCGTTACGGAAATTGTACCTGGAATCAAGAGTGGCGACATTCACCTGGTTGGACACTCAGGCCTATGAGTTGTCAGACTTTGACCGGGATACGGAAGGTGAAGAAATTTGGGTTGCAATTGAATCTGATGAAGTCGTTGGTTTCATCTCTATATGGGCAGCGGATGGTTTCATCCACCATCTATTCGTGGACCCAGACTTTCGGAAGATCGGTGCAGGTTCACAACTAGTGAACCTTGCCAAGCAGCGTTACTCAGAGCTGAGCCTCAAGTGTTTTGTTCAAAACAGCGATGCCATTGGCTTCTATGAATCGCAAGGATTCAAGGCGGGAGAAACTGTCGAAAATGGTGCGGAGAGTTACCATCTGATGAGGTTCATTTCGCACACCTGACAGACCGTTCACCTGGATTCACAGCGCGTGGCCGATCTGTATTGCGTTGAGTAGAGTGTTTTTTTGGTGCACTGTAGCGGCTGAGTCATTGCGTTTTTCACCGCTCAATGGGGCGTCAGCGGAGAGGAATAATGAGGGTACGTCAGGCAACACGAACCGATATCGATGCGATCATCGCCGTTGATCGCGAGGCAGCACGCGATGAGAACCGGCGACGGCACATTCGCGAGTGGGTATCAGGGGCCAGTGCTTTTGTAGCAATGGTCGATGATGCGGTGGCTGGATATGCCGTACTCGAGTACACGTTTTTCTCGCAGGGATTCATCTCCATGTTGATCGTTGCAGAGACGAGTCGACGCAAGGGAGTGGGTACCGCTCTCGTCTCGCATCTCGAAGCGATATGCAAGACAGGGAAACTGTTTACGTCAACCAATGAATCCAATGAGCCAATGAAGGCACTCATGCAACGGATGTCATACGAACGGAGTGGAATCGTGCATAATCTGGATGACGGGGATCCCGAACTGTTCTTTTTCAAGAAGCTCGAAGCGAACCGCTGACCGTGCGCTTCAACCGACGGCGAGGATGCCGCGGGTGAGCTTGTCGTCAGGTGTTGTATGATCCGGCCTGTACCAGTGTGTGTTCCTCAGACACGCCTGACACATTTTGAGTTTGGAGAGAGCCATGAAAGCCGTAATGTATACTGAATATGGACCGCCGGAGGTTCTCCAATTCACGGATTGCCCCAAGCCGGTCCCTGGAGATCACGAAATCCTCGTCAGGAGACGTGTCATCATCACCATGGAAGACGGGAGCGGGTACTGAAGGTGAGGTACGGCTTCCACCAGGCAGGAGATGAATATGCGATTACGACCATCTGGTATCGCTTTGTGTTTGACGGCAATTGCTGTCTTTGTCGCTCCCTCAGTTCACGCCGGCGATGTCCTGTCTCGCCTAACCAGCGGTCATCAGTATTCCCTGGCGTTGGGCACCGTGGTCTCCATCTCGGATGCTACTGTCAGGTTTGAGGTCGAGACGATCATTTCGGGCAAGACACTCCCTTCGGTGATCAACGTGGAAATCCCTGACGAATGGGTCGTTTCGAACGCCCAGGGCCTGGGGCCAGGCAATCACGCAGTGTTCTCACTCAAAAAGGAAGCAGCACGGTACACCATCGCCTGGGGATTCTTCAGAGTATCGTCTTTGGACATGGGCACCCTTGAAATTATTGAGAGTACGCTTCCACCGGGGGATGTGGCAGCATTACAGCGGTACATCAACAGCGAAGGCACGGAGACGGATTTCTTCTTCATAGGAACAACCGCCTATGTGAGGCGGCCAGACGGGACATCGAAGCAGCTTTATCCACCGACGGATGAGCCCGCCGAAGGTATGTCATCTTCCGATTAAGTTGACAGGGCCAACAACGAGACGCGTGCTGATGGTGCACGAACCCGACCGCCCTGTCGGACGCGCACATCGATGGCCTCATGCGCTTTCAGGCAGTTTTCCAGCGGAGGCTCTTTCCCGCTAACCGGGCCGCGGGTTATGGGCCCCGTTACACCCCTTAGGAGTGTCTTGTGGACACCTTACGTGAAGTGATCAAACGCTACGGCACTGAGAACGATCATCAGGAGTACTGGGATCGCCTGGCTCAAAACTATTCGGACCAACAGGTTATTCAGGGGATTCTCGCCTCATTCCTGACTGACAACGCCGACGTTCTCTGGCGCACCTGCACTTTTGTGCAACACGCCACGGCACATTTTCCAACCGTCATCAGGCAACCGGAAATCATCCAGACGATCGAGGACATCGCAGCGGGCAACAATCTTCGCAATGCACACACCGCCGTCTTTCTCCTGGGCCGAATCGGTTCAAAGAGAAGCATCGAACGCCTCCGGTATATCCTCTCAAACTGCAAGCACAACGATTCGGATTTCATCCGTGAACTGGAAACCACTATTAACATGTTGTCACGATAACCCTCGGCGCCGAACCAGCGGCTCACGAGCGGCACACTGCGGGGTACCGCGAAGCCCCCATCGGGCCCTATGGGTCCTGATGTACGCTGCAGGCCGCGCCTTCATCGAAGGCGCCTTCCGCGATGGGGCCATCCCCACCGCCGGAACCGCCGTCACCCGCATTCTGCCCCCCGCCTCACGCTTCTCCCGCGCCAACGACCACGGCCGCAAGAAACAGAGCGCCCGCTTCCGCGACCGCCTCGCCGCCTTCTTCGACCGCTACGCGGGGCTGACGTCGTCGTGAGGGTGGAACGTGATATGGTACCAAATATTGAACCATTCGGTGATCCGCGCTACGCTGTTGACTGAGGAGAGAAGGCGGTACTGCTTGATGTTGAGTCCTACCAGAGTCTCATTGACGCCGTCACTCTCCTCAAGGTCATCTCGATCGGAGAAAACGACTTCCGAAACGGCGCCGTAGTCACTCAGGACGAACTCGACGGCAGAATTGAAGACGCACTGGCGTAGCGAGCCATGAAGGTTCTCTGGTCGCGGGACGCCGGTGATGACCTGATGGAAATCATCACCTGTATTGCGGGTCGGTCGGGGAAACCCGCGGCGCGAGAGATCTACTCCCGGATACGCGGGCGAGTGCAATCGGCGAACGAGTTTCCATCTACCGGCCGAGTGGTACCGGAACTGGCAGCGATTGGAATCGCCGATATCCGAGAGCTCATCGACGGAACGCTTCACTGACGGGCGGCACACCGATTCCAAAGCTGATGTCGTGAGGGGGGAGGTCCCCACGCGCATCTTATTTCGCGGCAACCGCACTTATCACACGTACATTTCTCTTATATACTGCACGTGTGAGCACGTCTAAGCAGACCAAACTGACCCTCGTTGTTGATCCCTTGGTGGTGCGGCGCGCGAAATCGTACGCGTCGGCTCATCGGACATCGGTATCGTCACTGGTCGAGTCTTTTCTGAAGAACCTCACGTCAGGGGACGTGCACGAGCTGACTCATGATCCTGAGTCCTGGCCTCCGACCACCCGCTCGCTCTTCGGGGCTCTGGCAGACACGGGAGAGATCGATACGGACGAGCTGAAGCTTCGCCGTCTGCGGGAAAAGTACCTTCATGATGAACGTTTTCCTTGACTCGGATGTTATTCTCGACTTCCTGTTGAAGAGAGCTCCCTTCGCCGAAGCCGCCGGAATGATCTTCTCGCTCGGTGAACGCGGACTACTCACGTTGTGTACCTCAACGCTCTCGTTCATGAATGTGCTCTACATCGCCGGCGCTGCAACCGATCGCGCTACAGCCCGTTCCCTGGGACGACGCCTGCGCGTGCTCATGGAACTGTTGCCGGTCGACTCGGCGCAGGTGGATGCGGCACTTGCCTCTGCTGCGAGGGACGTCGAAGACTACGTTCAGTACACGGTAGCGCGAGAGAACACCGTGGATTATCTGGTCACGCGCAATGTCGACGACTATCCACGTGAAGGGACATTCATCGTAACCCCCGACGTATTTCTTACCACCCTGCCTCGCTGACCCGCTCCGCGCCGCAACTCCCCGCCCCTCACCGCGCCAGCCGTCGGCTGATCGCCTTTTCCGCCTCGACCAGCAGGAACGCGCCCAGACCCGCGGCGGCAATGCCGGCCCAGTAGACGGCCGGGATGGCCGCGGTGCCGAAGAGGGTGTTCATGAAGGGCAGATAGGTGAAGCCGAGCTGCAACAGCACCAGGACGCCGGTCAGGGCGAAGGCGAGGCGGTTTTCGAAGATGCGGCGGCTGATGCTGGTCTCGTAGAGTTTGCGGCAGGTAAACAGATAGAAGGTGTGGGCGACCACCAGCATGTTCACCGCGGTGGTGCGGGCAACCGCCAGATCGCTTCCCTCCATGCCCGATTCGTAGAGCAGTGCAAAGGCGGCGAAGGTGAGGCCGCCGCTCAGCAGCGACACAAAGACCACGCGGCGGAAGAAGCCGCTTCCCAGGATTGGCTCGTCGGGGGCCCGGGGCGGTCGTTGCATCACCTTTCGCTCCATCGGCTCCACCGTGAGCGCCAGGGCCAGGGTCACCGCCGAGACCATGTTGACCCAGAGGATCTGCACCGGACTGATCGGCAGGGTGAGGCCCAGCAGCAGCGCGACGATGATCACCGCCGCTTCGGCGCCGTTGGCGGGCAGCAGGTAGAGGATGGTCTTTCGGATGTTGTCGTAGATGGTTCGGCCCTCTTCCACCGCGTGAACAATGCTCGCAAAGTTGTCGTCGGCGAGCACCATCTCGGCCGCTTCCTTGGTGACCTCGGTCCCCTTGATCCCCATCGCAATGCCGATATCGGAGCTCTTGAGTGCGGGCGCATCGTTGACGCCGTCTCCGGTCATGGCCACCAGGTTCCCGTGCTCCTGCAGCGCCTTCACCAGATGCAGCTTGTGCTCGGGACTGGTGCGCGCGAAGACGCTGTGGCGCTTCACGCAGTCGAGCAGCGCATTGTCATCCATCGATTCGATGTCGCTGCCGGTTACCGGTTCTTCCTCCGACTCAATCCCCAGCTTCCCGGCGATTGCACCGGCGGTGATCGCGTGGTCGCCGGTGATCATGATCACCCGGATGCCCGCATCGTGGCATTCGGCGATCGCGTCGATCACTTCGTCCCGGGGCGGATCGATGATGCCGACCAGCCCCAGCAGGGTGAAACCCTTTTGCAGGTCATCGTGCTCGATGGTGTCGGTAGAGTCGGCCGCCTCCCTCACCGCGAGCGCCAGCACCCGCTCGCCGCGTCCGGCGATGGCGTCCATGCGCTCCTGCCAGCTCTCGCGATCGAGGTCCTCCGTGTCGGAGCCCTTCATCTGCGTGGAGCAGCGCTCGAATACCCGTTCCGGCGCCCCCTTCAGATAGACCCGCCGCTCGTCGTCGCTGCGGTTGAGCGTCGCCATGTACTTGTGCTCCGACTCGAAGGGTACCGCGTCGATGCGTTCAGGAATCCACTCCCCGAGTCCGCCCTTGTGGGCCAGCGTGATCAGGGCGCCTTCGGTTGGCGTTCCCTCTACGCTCCAGCCCTCCTCGTTGTCTTTGGTAATGCGGCTTTCGTTGCACGCCTTCCCGCAGCGCAGCAGCTCCATGACCGAGGCCGGCAGCTCGGCGTCTGCGTTGTCGGAGTCGTCGGACCGGTCGTCGGAGTTGGCCGGCGTGATCGCTCCCTCCGGCGCGTAGCCGGTTCCGCTGACCGCGAACTCGCCGTCGGCGGTGCGAAGGGAGACGACGGTCATCTCGTTTCGGGTCAGGGTACCGGTCTTGTCGGAGCAGATCACACTCACCGAACCGAGGGTCTCGACCGCGGGAAGCTTGCGGATGATGGCGTTGCGCCGCGCCATCCGCTGTACGCCCAGCGCAAGGGTGATGGTGAGAATGGCGGGAAGTCCCTCGGGGATCGACGCAACCACAATGCTGATGGCAGCGAGGAACATCTCCTCGAGTTCGAATCCCTGCACGAAGTAGCCGAAGGCGAAGAAGCCGCCGGCCAACGCCAGAATCACCACCGAGAGAATCGCCCCGAACCGGTCGATCTTCCGGATCAGCGGCGTGGTCTTATCGGCCGCCTCGGAGATCATGGTGTTGATCTTCCCGAGCTCCGTTTCGGCGCCGGTGGCAACCACAATCCCCTGCGCCTCGCCGTAGGTGACGGTGGTACCGGAGAAGCCCATGCACTTCCGGTCGCCAAGCGGGGCATCCTCATCGACGCGGTCGGTATGTTTCTCAACACCTTCGGACTCGCCGGTGAGCGCGGCCTCCTCCACCCGAAGGCTCTTCACCCGCACGAAGCGCAGATCGGCGGGGATCCGGTCGCCGGACTTCACGCTCACGAGGTCACCGGGCACGAGCTCCTCGGCATCCACGGTGCGGCGCTCGCCGTCCCGCGTCACCGCGGCCTCGAGCGAGAGCATCCCCTTGATGCTCTCGAGCGCCTTCTCGGCCTTTCCCTCCTGCACAAAGCTGACGGTCACGTTGATCAGCACCACCGCCGCGATCACAAGCGCCTCGACCCACTCGTCGAGGAACCCGGCGATGACCGCAGCCCCGATCAGGAGATAAATCAGCACGTTGTGAAACTGCGACAGAAACCGCAGCAGCGGCCCGCGCTTCTTTTTCTCGGGAAGCCGGTTTGGTCCGTGCTCTTCAAGCCGTCGGCCGGCCTTCTGCGTGGAAAGCCCGGACGCCTGATCGGTCTCAAGGTCGCTGGTGACGGTCTCGATGTCGCTGGTGTGCCAGTTCGTGCTCATTGCAAAACTCCGTAGTCGTGTGCGGTGGTACCACGAACATACGAAGATATGCCGCAAAGGTCCAATGAGGCGGCGGGAGAGGTGTGACAGATCGGCAACCGGTGGTCTCATCCACTCGACTCTTGCGTGTCACCACGTCGCTGGTTATACTAATGGTATGAAGACCGCCGTATCGATTCCAGATTCCGTATTCGCAAAAACCGACCGGTACGCTCAACGCGTGAAGAAGTCGAGAAGTCAGATCGTGTCTGAGGCCTTGCGCGAGTATCTGGCGCGCCACGCTCCCGATGAAGTAACCGACGCGATGGACCATGCGATTGAGACAGTCGGCGATCAGCGCGATCCATTCGTAACCAGATCCGGTGATCAAACACTGAGTCGCCAGGAATGGTGATATCTCAAGGTGAAATCTGGTGGGCTGATCTTGCGGAGCCCGTCGGTTCCAGCCCCGGATTCAGGCGGCCCGTGGTTGTCGTCCAGGGCGATAGTATCAATCGAAGTCGGATTTCGACCGTGGTCTGCGTGCCACTTACGTCCAATCTCGGGTGGTCTCGTGCTCCCGTAAACGTGGAGCTGTCCTCCCACACCTCCGGACTTCCCAAAGACGCGGTGGCCAATGTGTCGCGAATCGTTACCATCGATCGGGAGCAACTCACCGAACGCGCCGGGAAGCTCCCTGCGGCGAAGTTGCAGCTGATTCTCGCGGGCATCGATACAATTCTCGGCAGGTGATCACGCGCCTCGTTACGGTTATTGAGTGTTCCAAAAGCTGTGCCTTTTTTGCTGCTACAGCTCTTAGTTCACGCAGCGACCTTCCGGCCAGCCTACGCCATCACGTAAGCGGGAACCACTACAGCCCGCTGCACCTCCGGAGTCGCCCATCCGCGCACCCACGTTCTCCACTGCGACAACGAA
>SLTF01000360.1 GCA_007130025.1 Spirochaetales bacterium
GCCGCCGCTTGAGACAGACCGCCAAGCGTGGCTGAGGCAGATAGTCACACCGCTGGGCAAGGAGCACGAGTATCTGCCGAAGTTCGCCCTGGCGTGATCGCAGCAGGTAGGCCGGTGATTATGGGATGTGCCGTCGTTTCACCAAGCTTTGAGGCAGTTATCAACGGACCGCCCTCACCGACAGCCGCGGAACTCCACGCGAACGAAAGCGGCGTGACCGTCGGCAAGATCAACGGCAACCAGATGGTACGGCGACGTCAGCACCATGGTTACGAAGGCATCGGCGGCGGGCACCCTCTTGGAGACCAGCACCGTCAGCTGATCGCCACGATCTACCACTCGATCGATGGAAATCGAGTGTCCCCCACTCGGCTGTTGCCCCTGAAACGACGCCAGCACAAGCTGGCGGGAAAAGTCGACGCCCGGCAACGGGCGCTCAGCCGAACCGGCCTGGTGAATCCGATGCCACAGCTCCGCAAACTCCGCCTGACTCCGAACCACCACACACCCGGCCTCCTGAATCGCGGCGTAATCACCGCGGTCGAGCGAACGGAAGGCCAACTCGGTGCCGGAAGCTGCAAACGTTGTGCACGCGCCGAGCAACACCGTTGCCACCACGACCAGCGCACGGGTTTTCGGAACGCGGCGTTCCCATCTCACCCACAGACTCCTTCTCGGCATTCGATCACCACACCGCACGGTAGACGTAGTTGGGCTGAGAAAACTGCACCCCGATAACACCGGCCAGCTGTTGCAGCGCGTCGATCACGGATTGCCCTGCCAGCAGCTCAACCACGGCGGTATCCGTTCCTACCGCACGAACCGTGGCAGGCCCGACGCGATCCGCGACTGCATCGGCAAACGCCTGGAGCTGCTCGGGGTCCGCGGAGTCCGTCCCATCTGCAAAACGAACGATCAGGGTTGTCGTGTCGATCTCCGCTTCAGGCGGCGGGAGCTGGGCCCCGGATAGCTCGGCGACATTGATGCGCACCCCACCCGAGCCGCCACCGGGCTCCTGCCCCATGGGAGCTCGCGGAATTCTTCGCCGCAGATTGACGAGGTACTCAAGCGCCGCCTGCGCGTCCACCAGCCCATGCCCGTAGTACTTGTCCCACCCCGACGCCCCCAGATCCCGCGCGGTCGCCCGCAGAATCGAGTACACCGCCGCCTGATTCAACCCCGGCTCCACCGCATAGAGCAGCGCCGCCACCCCCGCGACGTGTGGCGTGGCCATGGAGGTGCCGGGGGCTTCGGCATAAGAAGTATCACCGACAGTACTAAGCACCCAGCTTCCCGGCGCAACAAAGTCGAGTCCAGTTCCAAAATGCGAAAACGACGACCGCTCAGCCGATCGATCAATCGACCCCACAGCGATTGTATTATCGAAGTAGGCTGGCACAATCATTCCCTCGCGCCCGTCATTACCCGCCGCCGCCACCACCGTTATACCTCCGGCTACTGCTCGCTCGATTGCGGCATATAGACCTGCATCGGGGCTACCACCTCCGAGACTCAAATTAATCACGCTCACCGGGCGGTTCGTGGCACCGTGAACGAAAGCCGCCGCGTGGTCGATAGCCGCAATAACGTCGTCAGTGAAACCACTTCCGTTGTCGCGCAAAGCACGAATTGATAACACGTCAACATATCGCGATCCGACGCTTTCGATTCCAAAATCACGGTAGTCCTGCGGCTCAGCAACGATCGTGCCGGTCACGTGAGTTCCATGTTCACGTCCCAGACCATTTCCGTTGGGGCCACCGCTTGGAGCGATGTCGTAGCGGTCGACGATCTTTCCCGTGAGATCGTGGTGCTCACTCACTTGGGTGTCAATGACCGCCACGATTGTCCGTTCCTCGGTCTGAAATACCGGGACCGTGTCGGCAACGATAGCCCACGCACCGGGGGCGTTGATCATCTCCATGTTCCACTGCAGGTCGCTGTCAAAGCCGGCTGGTCGAATTGCAGACGGCCCAACGTAGCGCGAGAACTCGATGAACGTCGGGTTGGTGCAGAGGGTGAGCGAGAGGGCGGCGAGAACCGCGGTGATCGCGAGGAAGAGACGTTTGGCGCGAGGTGCGATGATCACACCCTTAATATAGCAATGCCGCATCGATTTTTCCATGGAGACGCAAGCACCGGGCCATTTGGAGCCGTATTAACAGATAGGAGGGCAAAGGGATTGTGACCACCCCACGGCAACACCACGACACCGCATGGAAGGACGTCGTTACCCGCCACCTCTTTGCGTTTCTGGAGTTCTACTTCCCGTCGGTTTTGCGGGAGATCGACACCGTAACCCCACCCCGTTTCCTCGATAAGGAGCTATCGCGCATCATTCGAACCCAGAGCATCCCGGATCGATACGCCGACCTCCTGGTTGAGGTGCGCCGCGCGACAGGTTCCTCGCGGATGGTCTGCCACGTGGAGGTTCAGGGCTCACCGGTGGCCGACTTCGAGCATCGTCTCTTTCAGTACGCCTATCGAATCTACGACAAGGTCGGTGTCTTTCCCCTCACGCTCGTTGTGCTCACTGACCCTCGAACGCACTTTCGGGTACAGCCCTTTCGCGCGGGCGTTCCCGGAGCAGAATTGAGACTGGAATTTTTGAGCGTGAAGTTGTTAGATTATCACAAGAGCGGGGAAGACCTGTGGCAGATGCAAACGCTGTTTTCCGCGGTCACTGCTATACACCTTGCGGTTCAGCGGACAGACGGGGAAGTGCGGGGTCTGCAATCCGATGGGCGCGCTTTGCGGTGGTTCCAAACCAAGCTCGACCTCATGCGTCGGATCGTTCGTGCCGGCTTTGACGCAGCGTGCAGTGCCGATCTGCTCGCGTTTCTGGACTGGCTGATCGCACTGCCGCCGGATCTTGATGCGGCGCTATTACAGGAAACCCGGACAGAACTGGGGGAGGAAACGATGCCCTACGTAACCAGTTGGGAACGAATCGCGACGAAGCGCGGGTATTCTGCCGGACAGGCGGCAGGTCGCGAGCACGGCCTCGCGGAAGGTCACGCGGAAGGTCACGCGGAAGGCCTCGCGGAAGGCGAAGCGCAGGGCCGAGCGGCCGGCGAGTTGACTGCGAGACGGGATATCCTGCTTCGACTGCTTGAGCGCCGATTCGTCGTTACGGCGGACCAACACGCTGCGGTCTCCGCGTGCCGCGACTGCGATCTTCTCACCACCGCAATTGATCGGGTGGTGGATGCCTCCTCCGCGACGGAAGTACTCGCCTGCCTGCGCGCTCCTTCGGCAAATCCCGACGAAGCTTAGTTCTCCAGAATCGTGATCTCAACCCGCCGGTTGAGCGCGCGCCCCGCTTCGGTGTCGTTGGGAGCGACGGGGCGCGTTGCGCCAAAGCCCTGAAACATCATGCGGTCTCGTGCTCGAACACCGAGCTGAAGCAGGAAATCGCCGACGGCCGCTGCGCGCTGCTCGGAGAGCAGCCGGCGACCGGCCTCGGTACCCGCGAGTGCGGTATGTCCGCTGACGAGGAGATCTCGGTCTGGGAATCGGCTCAGGATTACGGCGAGTCGGCGGAGTTTCTCCTGCTCGGACGCGACGAGCACTGCGGAGTCGGGCGGGAACTGGATGTTATCCAGAGTGATGGTCACGCCGAGGTCATCCTCGCGGACGCGCGTATCGCGGATGCCGCTCTCTTCGATTTCGCGTGCAATCTGATCGCGGATGCGTTCGCGGTCGAGCGGGCTCGCCTCAATGGACTCCGCCGTCGCGCTTCCTTCAAACTGCACGGTCTGTCCGTTCGAGAGCGAGAGGATGATCTGATACTCCTCCTCGTACGCCTTGGGTCGACCGAAGTCGCGGTCCCAGTACATCACCTGGTTTGAGAAACCCGAGATGCGAATGGGATAGAGTGCTGCGCGGTAGCGTCTGCCCGGCACGTGCGAAATGCGGTATTGGACGGAAAAGGCCGGCCACATCTGCCCGCCCCACTCGCGTTCTCCAAGAAAGATATAGTTCACGTTGATCGGGAAGTGAAATGCGTCGGGAATCCCGTAGCCCTCGCGCAGGTCGTGTACTTCGCTGCCGCGGTGGGTCCAGCTGTCGCCCGGGGAGAGCGCTCGGTCGGGAAAGACCGGAACGTCGCGTACCACCGGAACGAAGTAATGCGGTTCGATCTCGTAGATGCCGCGTTCATCGCGCCAGAATCGCGATTCGTACTCGCGGTCAAACTGGTGTGTTGCGTAGAGCCCGGTGGACTCGGCGGAGTGCTGGTAGCGGACGAAGAACCGTCCGCGGGTGCCGCCCACCTCCTCCACGGTGATGGAGATTCGATTGAGCATCTCCGCACGGTGCGAAAAGATCCCGTCAACGGTGACGGTCTGGTCCACCTGAGAGAGAATACGGTACTGTTCGCCGGCACGATAACGAAATCGGAATACTTCCTGCGCGTGAATGTGCGGCACAACAAACAGAATTGCCAGCAGCGCAACCGGCAAGACACAGAGCTTTCGCATAGTCTCCCCCTGATCTCTTTTCGGCACGCTCACGCGTACGCTGTATACCATATCGCGCATTCGGTCTACTTTCTGCGCGATCCGGACCGAAATTCGGGGTTGATTGACAAACCGTGGGGCAATCGATAGTGTCGTTGCAGGATAGAGTATCAAGAGCGTGCAGGACAGCGTGTGACACCAGTTCAGAATAGAGACGATGTGCTCGCCCATGTTCATAAACTCAACAAAAAGCGAGTGCAGCACGAGCTTGGTCCCTCGCTCGGCAGCCTCTGTCCAATGATTCTCCAGGGGAGAGACTTTCTGGTGGAGACCGGTACGGTCGACGACGAAAGCTTGCTCATTCCCCCTTTGCTTCGAGTCCGAAAACCAAACCTTGGGGTACAGGCCCTGATCGTCAGAGAACGCCCCGAGGACGTCGAGCGTACCGGTCTGCTGTTGCAGAAGGTCCTCGATCGGCGTACCTCTCGCAAGCGCCCGTTTGTGGTTGTGCAGCTTGGTATCGCCGACACCGCGCGCAAAGAGACCGATATCATGTCGCGAAAACCTGATATCATTGTCTCCACCGCTGCGCGGGTCATCGATCATCTTCGACGCGACAACCTGCAGCTTCACGCAGTGCGCACCCTCGTCATTGAGGAGCCGGGGGTGGAAGGCGCCGAGGGATTCAACGCGGACATCGAGTTCATCTGTTCGAAACTGCAGGGAAACCCGCACCGATCAGTATTCGTTGCGGAGCTGCATGAATACGCGGGCCAACTGGCGTCGGTTCTGCGTAGGCCGGTGACCGTCCCGTTGACAACATGGACCCGGAATCGATCAGCAAAAGGGGGAGAGAGCGGATCCCACACCGAGCAGCAGGAGAGCACTACCATGGGTAAGAATCCGTTCACGCAGGTCCGAAAGGACCCCGCACTCAAGAACCAGATCAAGGACATTCTCAAGGCGATTCACGAGGACGAGGATCCCGAGGAACTGAATGCGTATCGCGCGGTCATTAATGCGAACGTCTCGATCTTCACGCGCGGCTACTTCGCAGCGTATCTGCTGAAACAGGCCACCGGTGGAAACACCCAACCCCGACGGCAGCGGTCACAGGCGGGGAGCGGCCGGGGCCCGAAAGAGTCGCGATCGCAACGGTCTGAGCAGCGTGAGCAGCGTGAGCAGCGGTCCGAGCAGGCCCCTTCGGAAGCATCGGACGGGCCAACCAGCTCCATCTTCGTCAGCATTGGGAAAAACCGAAAAGTCTACCCCAAGGATCTGATCCAGCTGTTTTGCGGGGTTGACGGCCTGTCGGCTGAGGACGTTGGGCAGATCAAGATTCTGGACAACTACTCCTTCGTCGAAGTCGCAACCGACAAGAGCGATACGGCAATCGAGACGCTCAATAACAGTGACTTCCGCGGAAAGAAGATCACCGTGAACTACGCTCGAAAAAAAGACTGACCCTCACCCGGCCGGCGATCGCAAAGTCGCGTACCGTGGTGCGATCGCGGAGCCGGTTCCTACCGTAGCAGCCAGTTCATCACCACCAGCGCCAGATAGAGGTTGAGCGCCAGACCGGCGCTGAATGCAACCGCAGCCAGCCGCTCGAGACTCCGGGCACGCCGATCGCATCGCCCGGAGACGATTGCGGGATCTCCCTGCACTACCAGGAACTCCGAAAGAGGATCACTGGGCCGAGTCAAAACTCCCTGCGCATCAATCATCCCAAATCCAACCATTTGATCGCCAACTTGAGCTTGTGGAAGACTCGCGGATCGTAAACGGGCTCCAGCCGAGAGTAATTGCTGTGCTTCCTCCGGGGTCACCGGCCGCTGTTCGTACTGCTGCCCGTCACTCGCACCACCGCGGAGCGTGTCATCGAAGCGAAGCGGAAGACGCATCAGATCACGTTCTGCACGCAGCGATCGAGCCTGCTGCCACCATCGGCGGTAGACAAAGAACAGCGGCACTCCCGGAGGCATCAGCGGGAGCACCGGCATAAGGCTGCCGGCAACAGCGAGAATTGCCGACGAACGCAACCACGGAGAACCGATATACACCGAAGCGAGGATCAGAAGCGAGAGCGAGCCGGCGGCAAGCGAACCAGGCGTAAGCTGGTTCCAGTACTCGTTTCGGTGTCGCCCGCTCCAGATCGAACGTTCAAGAACGCTCTCGGGCGAACCGTCATAGATGAGCACGGTCAATGAGGTAGCTCCGTCGGAGCGAAAGACGGCGGTACCGTTCTGTACGTAGAGTGGACCGCATACAAACATACGAGTACCCTCGGGGAGCGAGCCGACCTTAGCCCAGGGGACAATGGTTGGGGTATCGTCCGGAAGCTCGTTCTGATCCGTACCTGATGCGTAGAGACCGGGAGCCAGGTAATAGACGTGCTCGTCTGACATTCGCACCGCCAGGGAGATCTTCCCGTCGGTGATCCAGAGGGTATCGTCGGCCTGAATGGCCTCGAGGGTACCAAAACAGCGGTACACACCGAGATAGCCGGCGGATGGATCGTTAGATCGAAGCTGCACGTATCCCACGGACGGCCGAAGCGAAGCATCGATCATTCGTGCCCGGAACAGTCTCCAGCGCGCACGCACCACAAAGGCACCGATGCCGGGCACCACACCGTAGAAAACCAGAACTATGGCAGCGATAAATGCGATCCGTTCCATCGGTGTTTCTTGCTCTCTCTACGGTTGCGTTAGTATGTTTTACCGTACCATGGTAGAACGAATTATTGTAGGGCCCCTCTTTACCAACACGTACGTGGTGGCGACCTCCAAGAAAGGATGTGTGATCATCGATCCGGGGGCGGATGTAGAGCTGATCTGTGCTCGGCTGGAAGCGATGAATATGAAGCCGCACGCGATTGTACTCACGCACGGTCACCTCGACCACACCGCAGCAGCCGGCGAGCTCAAACGTCGATTCGGAGGAATACCGGTCTGTATTCATCCCAACGATGCGAACATGCTTGCCAACGCGTCGCGCCGGGAGCATCTGGAGAGCTTTCGTGGACTTGCCGAACGCGCGGAGGAAGCGGTGGACCGGCTTCTCCGTTTACTGCCCGACCCCGACATTTTCCTCGAGGATGGAAGCGAGATCCCCGAATCCGATCTTCAGGTGATTCATACTCCGGGGCACACGCCCGGTAGCGTCTGCTATTACAGCGAACCGCGGGGGGCACTCTTCTCCGGCGATACGCTGCACCTCACCGCGGGAACTGAAGGGCTCCGTGGCGGAGATATCACGCAGCTGATTGCCAGCATCACGGACCGGATTTTTCCGCTTCCCGGCGAGACACGACTATTTCCCGGACATGGTCCTATTTCGAGTATTGAACGAGAGATGCTTCACAATGAAGGATTACGCCAAACGACAGGAGGACCTGCACGAACGGGAGGAGCTACACCAGAAGGTTGAGGAACGAGCCGGGTTCTGAGGCGCGAAGTCCCGTAAGGCCGGGCCTGCCCATGTCGGCGAGACGGCGGTAGAGGGCTTCCGCGGCGCGTTCGGTTGAGCTTGCCTCCGGCGTGGCGTGCGCCCCGTTTTCCAGACGATCAATCATGGTGTCGAGCATTTTCAGACGCGAGAGCGAGAATCCGCTGTTGCCCTCGGACGCGGGAACACCTTGCACATGCTTGAGCCGCATGTAGTTCACACTGCCCTGCAGCGGAACGCTGACCCTGCCGGGGCTGCTGCGCGCGCGAAGCAGATTTGACAGTGCGATGTTTCGTGTCAGTGAAGCAACGTCGGTTTTTTGGGCTGCACCAACCATATGAACCCTCCATCCAAGATTATCGGACGAGAGGGCCCTGAGATTAAGAAAACGATACGAGACAAGAATTAGCGGTTGCGGCGCTCGATTTCGTTTTGGTATTCGACGCGATAGAGCGCGTACGGAATTGCCTCGAGGCGCTCTTTCGGGATGATCTTTCCGCTCTTCATGCAGATGCCGTACCGATCATTCTCGATTCGGGACAGCGCCGCTTCGATGAGACGAAGCCGCTTCAGCTCCTGGGCGCTCAACGCATCGAGGGTTTTCTTGTCGATATCGGTGCTGGCCACGTCAACGAGGTCCTTCGAGTCGTCGGTCTCAACGATCTCCTTGAAGTCCTCGTTCTCCGCCGCAAGATTGCGTACGATCTCCGACTTCATCTCAAGGAGTTTCTGTTTCATCTTCTCGACAAATGCCTTGTCCATTGCGTTGCCTCACAGCCTTCCGTTCTGTGTTGGATTACAAGTGCCGTACTTTGCCGTAAAGCCCAACAAAAGTCAACTATGGAACGGTATGATAAGGGCGTAATTTGCGTTGCTTGACAAACCAACGTCAATTGCCTACTGTTACCCCGTTCCGCCACAGCTGATTGAGCTCCAGGAGGATTCGTGGCAAAAGAAGAGGCTATTGAAGTAGAAGGAATGGTGAAGGAATCACTTCCCAACACCATGTTCCGGGTAGAGCTGAAAAATGGACACGTGATTCTTGCGCACCTGTCCGGCAAGATGCGCAAACACTATATCAGAATTGTCCCCGGCGACCGGGTTAAGGTTGCGCTTTCTCCCTACGATCTCACCCGCGGTCGGATCATTTACCGCGAACGCTGACTCGTTCCGCACGCACTGATTCTCGTCAGAACCGCTTCACCCGGCTACCGCCGGATCATCACCCAGACAGCGCCGCTTCCCCCATCCCGAACCCCGGGATGCCCGATTTCTCCGGCACGTCGGTGCCGCCGAAGGTGATCCCACACTGCGTTCTTGAGGACGGGAGTCCCGCCGGAATGGTATCCCTTTCCGTGGACGATGAGTACCTTCCGCCGACCCTCCCGCATGCTTCGCTCAAGGAACGCATCGATTTCGGGCAGCGCCTCGTTCAGTCGCAGTCCGTGGAGGTCGAGGGTCGCTTCAATCGGCAGCCGCCTGCCGCTGATCCGAATTGGTTTCGCCGGATCGGGTTCATCCGGCTTCGCCGGCACCGGATGCTCTTCCAGCCATCGATCCAGCATCTCCCGAAAGTCGGACACCGTCACCGCTCCCGCTGAAGAAGCTGATCCATGGGTATCCAGCCGTCGATCCCGTATCCGGTACGAATGAGCACAAACTCATCGCGGGTGGTCAGCGGGAGAACGGCGGTACCCGGATCGAGCATGAGCCACGTCTGCGCCGCCTCCTCGGGGATTCGCCGGAGTCCCGCCTCCCGCTCGCCCACCACGGCCATCGGCTGGATTCGCTGGTGCAGCGCGTAGGCAAAACCACCGATTGCGATAAGCACCGTGAGAGACGTGACAATTACCGCGATCGCGTACCGAGCACTCCGGCGCTTTCGCGGCACAACAATCAACACCGCAACCAGGTACCAGAGCAGGATCATCGCAAGAAGCGGTCCGTCGGGATGAACGGTTCGGGGGCGGGAGAACTGTCGATTCAGACCGCGAGCAGATTCCACAAAGTCGAGCGCTTGATGCGCCTGGCGAAAGACCGGGCGAAGGACCAGAGCCGTACGAAGCAGATATACCGCCTGAGCCGGTCGCTCGGAGGCGTACGCGGTGATCGCGGCGTTGTACAACAGCCCCGGGTGATCAGGCCACTCCTCGGTCAGCGCGATCGCTGTCTGCCATGCCGATTCATACTCACCGGCTTCAAACGACGCACTCACCGCTTCCACCGCTTCGGACGGAGGCCCGGGAACCGGCAAGGCAAGGCCGAGGAGCGCCACGAGCGAAAAGAGCGCGATCTTCTCCCGACGGCGCCGGCGAACGAAGGTTACCACGGCGATCATGATCGCCACCGGCATCAGCGTAAGATAGGTACCCGACCGTCGATACAGGTCGAGGTTTGCAACCCTCCGAAGCTCGTCGGCCGACAGTAGCGCCGGGAGCTCTGGAGTCAATGCGTCCGCCTGAGGTGCGTCTTCCAGAACGCGCACACCAAAGCTTTGTGCCGCTTGCCGACGGATCTCCATTGACTCGGGTTCCAACCAGCGGAAGGCATCCAATTCAATGCGAAACGAACCCGTTCCGGTTGGACGAAGCGATACCGTCCGGATCCGCTCACCAGTGTACCCGCCCGGGCCGGCGACAAACCGATCCTCCGTCACGGTATCGGCAACGACAAATCCATCGAAACGAAGATCGGGGAACTGAAGAAACCCGAGGTTACCGGTACCTGCCACCCGAACAACCAGCTCAAGCGTCTCATCCATGCCGATTTCCCGGGCGGCAAGCGCGGCAGAAACGGCAAATTCGCCAATCGCGCCGGTTTCTCGCGCCCCCTCGGGAAGCGGGCGAACGGGAACGGTGAGGGCCGGCGCCCGGCGCGTGAACCCGAGCGCCTGGATCTCTGCGGCCGGCAACACAATCGATCCCGCCGCGGACGGCGTCACAAGAAACGACGCAACGGGAAACCGGAACAGCTCGACCGTTCCAAACCTGCTCGCCGAGATCGCACCGATTCCTTGCGCCTCCTCAAAGAGAGCCCCGGTGGGTGGTTGCACGGAGATCGATTCGGGAAAGGTGAACTCGGTTACGTTGACCATCTCCAGAGTCACCGCGACACTCTGTCCTTCAAGCACCGGATCACGGTGAACGCGCCACTGAAGTTCAAACGGTATTCGCTCAAGGTTGTCGCGGAGGGATACCTCGACCAGCAGGGGCTCGGTGGCAAATCGCCCGCTCGGCGTTTCGAAGGCAATGGGCGGGAAAATCCAGCGGCCCGCCTCGATGGCCTGTAACTCAATCTGCGCAGACGTGGCGCGCGGTCCGGTTGGTCCTGCCCCACGACTCACCACCTGGACGCCGGCTACCCGGCGCAATCCGGGCGGATAGGCGGGTTCGACAACGGTGAAGAGCGACGCATCGATCGCGGGCAGTTCCACGCCAATCAGAACGCGTTCACCCTCGCGGACACGCTGAGGCGAGACCACCGCAGCCACGGGTTCCGGATCCTGGGCGAGGCCCTGCACCGCCACGAGAAGGAGGAACAGGGAGACCGTTACCAGTCGCGTACGGTTTCCTGATCGGAAATATCTTCTACCGCAAACCATCGTGGTTCTTCTCTCTGTCGAATAAACTGCAGGATTCGCTGGGCTTCATCCGGGGAACCGGCGCGCGTCTCCGGAGTCTCATCTCGGCGCAGCGACGCGACGTTTTCACTCGCCTGCACCCGAGCAAACGCCAACTCCAGATTGACCTTCGTGGACACGCTCGACGGATTCAAACGGAGCGCGGAAACAAACTCCTGGTACGCGTCTCGATAACGACCAGCCTCAAACAGCAGCACTCCCGTATTGAAGTGTACCCCAAACCGCAGGGAGTCCGACTCTGCATCCCGCACTGCCTGCCACATACCGAGCGCCGACTCGTTTTCCCCAAGAGCATGATACACGTTGCCCAGGTTGAAAGAAATCCACGGCACAAACTGACCGCGTTCCAGTGCAGCCAGATAGTGCACGGTCGCAACCTGAAACCTTCCCTGACCAAACGCATGATTCCCGCGAAGCACCGAGAGGTGTGGTTCACTGAGTCCACACGACGAGAGCATGAGAGCGGCCAGCGCTGAAACTAGAAGAGCTCTTTCCACCGAATCACCCGTATCGCACTATAACAGATCAGACAAAAGAGTGCAGGAAACAGAAAAAACCGGAACCTCTGTACCGGTACCAGGCGAAACCCTTCACTGGTCATGACCGTCTCGTGGCTCCGGATTTCGCTCACCAGGCGAGAAAACGCATCACCATCCTGCAACCGAATCGTAGCGCCGCCGCTTACCGCCGCCACCTGCGACACGGTATCCATGTCGAGGCGGGTGATCACTACCGCGTTTCGTTCGTCTCGTACCTGCGAGCCGTCGGCCAGGATGATGGGGGCCCCCGCTTCGGTCCCGGCGGCCACCACGAATATCGGCACTCCGGAGGCGGCGGTTTCTCGAGCCGCGCGAACCGGCGCTCCGTCAAGTGACTCACCGTCGGTAAACAACACGATAACGCGGTGCCGGTTGGAGCCGGGAGAGAACGATCGGTACGCTGCACGGATTCCCGCCTCGATGTTGGTGCCGGTTGACGAGAACATGTTTGGGTGCAGAGCGTCGATGAACCCGTCGAGTGCAACCGTGTCTGTGGTAAGCGGGATTGCCGTCACCGCGTGCCCCTTGAATATCGTCGCGCTGAACCGGGAACCGGGAAACTCCTGCAGAAGGGCACGCATCACGCTCCGCGATCGATCGAGCCGCGAAGGCGCGACGTCACCGGCAAGCATGCTGCGCGAAATATCGGCGGCAATGGCAATGTCCAGACCGCGCCGATCCTCTTCGATCGGTTCCTGTCCCCAACTGAACCCGGCGGCAGCCAGCACCAGAAAAACCAGCGCAAGGTTGAAAAACACCGATGAAAAGAACCACTTCACCAGAAAGAGATTCATGATTTCCTGATGCTGCCACTGTCCGTAGAGCAGCTTCAAGTCGCGTCGTCCCCGAACCAGCTCCCGCCACTGCAACAGCACCACCGGAATGAGCACAAGGAGCATCCAGAAAACGCGCGGTTCATCAATCGTCACAGCACCTCCTTCAGCAGCCCCTTCCGTACGAGGAAGTCAAAAAGCAGGAGAGACAGCCCGACAAAAATGGCTTCACGGTGCAGGGGGCGCCGCCGAACTTCAATACGAATCCGGCGTTCGACGCTTTCCAGCGTATCGACGCTTTGGAGGGCCGCGGCGAGAGTGCCGGCGGTAGCAGCCTGAAAGAAGGTGCCCCCCGAGATGTCGGCGATCTCACGCAACAGATCCGGGTCGTACCCACCGTCAAAGACACCGCGAAACAATCGACCGGTGGTGGGATCCTCGAACTCAATCGCAACTTCACCGTCGGTGCCCACACCCACCGTATGGACCGTGATCCCCATCTGTGCGGCAACCCGCGCAGCGGTCTGTGGAAGAATCTCCCCCGCGTTGTTGATTCCGTCGGTCAGAAGTACAATGAAGCGGTGTGGTGCCGAGCTCGATTCAAGATGAAGCACGGCAACCGCAAGCGCGTTTCCGATGGCCGTGCCGTCTCCCAACTCCATAATGCGAACCGTGTCGAGGGCTTCAAGGACGGTGGCGTGATCGACCGTGGGAGGAATCCGCAGGGCAGCCTCACGGGCAAACGTAACGAGTCCGATTGCGTCGTTTTCCCGTCCTCGTACGAAATTTCGAATGACCTCGCGTGCCGTTTCAAATCGGTTGAGCGGTGCAAAATCCTGAGCGGCCATCGTCGGAGACTCATCCAGAACAAAGATGATTTCGGAGCCCGGAGAGAGAAACACCCGCTCACGATGGACGAGCGTCGGCGCGGCAGCAGCTACCACAAGCGCCGCGATTCCGAGCCAGAACGCAAGCACCGAAAGAGCGTACCAGGCTCGAGTACCCCAGAGTCGAGGACGAAACGCCGCTCCACGCCAGAGTTGGATGGGCGCCGTCACCTGCCCTCCCCGTCCGGCGCGTATGTGGCGCAGATAGATGAGAACGGGGAAGAGGAGAAACCATCCAAGACTGCCCGGGGACTCAAAGACCCACACGCTGCTTCCTCCGATTGGGGTACGGACTTCGTTGAGGGCTTCGATGCGGATTACGATGCTCTGCTCCCAGGCGCTCGGCGATCGACAACAGCAGGGTGATGTCTTCCCGACGCCGGTCGGTTGGGGCGGGCGCCGCGGCAAACTTGACCAGGTCGCCTCGGTGAAAGAGTGAGAGTACGGTCAGTCGCTCGCCTTCATCGATGAGAAGCCGTTCCAGATGTGCGCCGAGTTCCGTTGTCGTCGACGCCATGCAGTCGGTTTCAAGAATCGCGGAAATGAACCTTCGTACGTGCTCGAGGAGTGCAATATAGAACTCGCGGCCGTCGATCTGCTCCACGTCCTGCGAAAGCAGCGACAGCGCCCGCACCAGCCGGCGATAGGGCTTTCGTTCGCGGCGGCGCACCAGAAACTCCACCAGGGAACGCCGCCCCCAACGGAGAAATACCAGCAGCGAGAGCGGCACCACCACCAGTACCATCGCAAGCACCGAGATCCACAAACGGGTACCCGGTGGCAGAACCTGAGGCTGCGGAGTCGTGAGGTCCCGACGGCCTTCCGCCAGAATCGACGGAACGTGAACGTTCAGATCGCTGACCACGATTCCTCCGAGATCAAGCGGCGGTATGGTGCGAGTACCCGGCTGAAACGAGGTCAGCACGATCCGGATATCCCAGTCGAGTCCGCGGGCAACGAGCCTGACCTGATGTATCTCTCCCCACTCAACGGTGGGCACCCTTTCCGGGGCGAGTAGTTCTACCGCGGAAGTCGTTCGCAGGGTCACCCGCATCTCGACCCGGTCTCCCACGTAAAACTCCTGCGGCAGCAGGGTGACGCTGATGACCTGATAGCCGGCCGTGAGCGGTTGTGCCGAGGCTGTGAGCAGCGCCAGAACCGCCCACACGCGTACGCCTCGCTTGAGGTGCGCCGTCATCGCCTGCGCCTCCGGCGGAAGAATTGGATCAGTCGGGCCGCGGGATCGTCATCGGTGGATATTTCAAGCATTCCCACTTTGCGACGCATGCACTCGCGCCGCCATTGGCGCCACTGCGCGTCCCAGAACTCGCGGTATTGACGGCGAAACGCGGGAGAGTCCCCCTTGGCGAGTACCCGGCGACCGGTTTCCGGGTCGCGTACCCGCACCATGCCACCAACCGGGAAATCGCGGTCGAGGGGATCGCTGATTCGTACTGCAATCACATCCTGACGGTGAGAGAGAAAGCTCAGGTCGCGCGAATAGTTGCTGGTCTTGAAGTCGGAGAGAACGACGACGATACCGCGCCGTTTCAGCGCCTCACCCGCGGTTCGAAGCGCCAGCCCAAGGTCAGAACCGACACCTTTGGGAGTGAATGACACCGCGTCCTGAATAAGCCGCAGGGCGTGTTTCTTGCCCTTCAGGGGCGGCACCCAGTGCTCAATCCGGTCGGTGAAGAAGACGGCACCTACGCGATCGTTGTTCTGCACCGCGGCGAGGGTAAACAGCGCGATCAGCAGGTTCTGCACATCCCGTCGTGAGCGAACGCTGCCGGCATCAAGCGAACCGGAAAGATCGACCACCAGGAAGAGGGAGAGCTCGCGCTCTTCGCGAAAGGTTTTGGTATAGACCTCATTCATGCGAGAGCTGACGTTCCAGTCAATGAGACGGACGTCGTCGCCCTCGACGTACTCGCGGGCCTCGTCAAACTCGATTCCCGGCCCCTTGAACACCGAACGGTAATTTCCCGCGAGGAGGTTCTCGACCAGCTCGGTGGAAATGAGGCGAATCCGTTTAACACTCGCGAGTATTCGGGACCGGTCCATTGCTCAGGGCTTCAGGGTACGGGAACCGCCGAAAGCAGGAAGTGAACCACTTCGTCGGCAGACAGCTCCTCGGACTCCGCCTCATACGACAGAATGATTCGATGCCGCAGTACCGCAGGAGCTACGTGTTTGACATCTTCGGGCACGACGTATGGTCGCCCCTCGAACAGAGCGTGTACTTTGGCGGTTCGAAAGAGGTTGATCGTGGCTCGCGGCGAAGCACCGAACTCGATGTAGCGCGCCCACGTGTGGACGTTCTTGTTTTCTTCGCGCGAAGCAGCCACCAGCCGAACGATGTACTGCTCGATGCGCTCGTCCACACTGATCTGCTCGGCAATCGTGCGAAGCCGCGCGATGTCATCGCTGCCGAGCACCTTGCCAACGGGGATCTCCCGCTCAATCCCAACGCGGCGCAGGATGAGCAATTCCTCTTCGGGTGTGGGGTAGTCAACCGCCAGCTTCAGCAGAAACCGATCGAGCTGCGCCTCAGGCAATGGGTAGGTTCCTTCCTGCTCGATGGGGTTCTGCGTTGCCAGGACAAAGAAGGGTCGCGGAAGGGAAAAGGTGGTCTCGCCGATGGTGACCTGTCGCTCCTCCATCGCCTCGAGGAGCGCCGATTGGACCTTCGCCGGCGCACGGTTGATCTCGTCGGCGAGGATGATATTCGAGAAAACCGGGCCCTTGCGCGGCACAAACTCCCCGGTCTGCTGCCGGTAGATCATGGTTCCCACCAGATCGGCGGGAAGAAGGTCAGGAGTGAACTGAATTCGACGAAAGCCCGCGTCGATAACCTCCGCGAGCGCCTTGATCGCGAGGGTCTTTGCCAGTCCGGGCACCCCCTCGAGCAGCACGTGACCACCGGTGATGATACCCGTCAGCAGGCCGTCGATCATTGATTGCTGGCCGACGATTCGTTTTGCCACCTCGTTCCGGACTCGAGCGAGGATGCGTGCTGCTTCTTCTACCTGTTCAGCGGCGGCGTCTGGTGCCACCGGTTGTTGGTTGTGTTGATCCATGAAAGCCCCTTGTTCAGGTTCGATAGTCGGCGTTCTCGGTCACGTAGCCGTGGGAGAGGTCTGAACCCAGAACCTCAACCTCGGCCGGCCCCGTGCCACAGGTGATGTCGATGTCAACGCAGCGGTCATGCTGCGGGAACCCGTGCGAGTTGGGATCGATTGCGGCCGCCCGAAGATAGTCCGACAGCCGCAGTTCCTTCTCCTTGTCGAGCCGAAAGACGCCCTGTGAGAAGACGACCTCGCTCCCCATGCGCACCTCAACCAGGGTGGGATCGAGCGCGACGTCGAAGGTTCCCGCATGATCTCCAAGGGCGCCGATGATACGTCCAACGTTGGGATCGTTCCCGTACACCGCAGTCTTGACCAGCGGAGAGTTGACCACCGCCTTGGCGAGTCCCGCGGCATCCGATTCGCGTTCAACACCGCGCAGCCGCACTCGAATGACGTGACAGGTGCCCTCCCCGTTGCGCACCACGTCACCGGCAAGTGCGCTGCACACCCCGGAAAGCGCGCTCTCGAACGCGGCCTCATCGACCGGGTGGCGCTGCGAACTCACCGCCACCACCATATCGCTGGTGCTCTGATCGCTGTCCACCGAGATGCGGTTGAAGCTCTGCGCGACCGCTCTGGACAGTATGGTGCGAAGCGCCTCGCGGTCGATGTCTGCGTCAGTCAGCAGGAAGACGAGCATGGTCGCCAGGTTTGGTTCCACCATACCGGCGCCCTTGGCGATTCCCACGATCCTGGCGCCGCCCACCGTGGCCGACCGCACCTTGGGAAAGGAATCGGTGGTCATGATCGCTCGGGCCACCTCAAGGGCGTCCGCACGACCGAGGCGCTCGCCCAGATTCGGGAGGGAATCCACCATATGTGACACGGGCAGCGACCATCCGATGATTCCGGTGGAGACCGAAAGGAACTCAGACGCGTCGCCCCCGAGGCGTTCGGCCACCGCACTCGTCAGCGTATGGACGTCTTCCAGTCCCGTTGGCGAGCAAACATTGGAGATCTTGTTGTTGATAAGTATGCCCGCAAGCCGAGGCGCGTGCATGCGCTGCCGCGCAACGATCACGGGGGCTCCGGGAAAGCGGTTTCGGGTGAACAGGCCGGCAAACGAGCGCGACGGGGGGTCGACCGTAAGCAGAGCGAGGTTCATCCCGTACGGTTTTCCCGCAGGCCGTTCGGCCGGGGTGAAGTGAAACCGCGTGGTTGCGGCGCGAAACCCGTCCGGGAGACCGGCGCGGTGCGCCAGCTCGGCCAGGTAGGAGGCTTCACTGTCGAAGGATTCCATGGCCTTTGTTATAGTATGGCGGCAAACGCTTGTGCAAGGCGGTTTCGAACGCTACGATGCCCGCATGGCCCCCGAGCACCTGATCATCGCCCTGAGCGTACTCTCGCTCTGCCTGATTCTGGCCGTTGTCCTGCTGTCCGCGCGCCGCGGGCGCCCCGATGGTGCCGACCAGTCGGGTCTTCGCGAAAAACTCGACCAGCTGGAATCGATGGCCGGCCACATCGCGGACCTGCACCGGTTCATGCTTCTGCCGGGGGCCCGGGGAGCGGTTGGCGAAGCGCTGCTTGCCCAGCTGCTGCAGAACTGGCTGCCCGCCGCGGCGTTCCGTCTCCAGCACACCTTCCGAAACGGGGCTCGTGCCGACGCCGTAATCCTCATGGGCACCAACCTGGTTGCCATTGACGCAAAGTTTCCCCGTGAGGCCGTAGAGCGCTCCATGCAGAGCTCACCCGAAGCACCGACGTCCGAGGTCGCGAGGGTCTTCCAGAAGCAGATCGAAGAGATCGCCGCGAAGTACATTCGCCCCGAGGAGGGTACGCTCTCGTTTGCCATGCTCTACTGCCCCTCGGAGGCACACTACCGCTACCTCTTTGCCGACGGCGGGCTCATGGATGTGGCGCTGCGAAGCGGTGTTGTGCCGGTGAGCCCCTCCACCCTGTTTGCCTACCTGCAGACGGTGTCGTACGGCCTGCGCGGCCTGGCCATGAACGCCGACAGTCGCGCCCTGGTAGAGGCGGTCCACGTGGTGCGGCGGGAGTTCGAACGGCTCAACGAAGCCTATCAGCGCGCAACCGGTCACCTGCGCAACGCGGTGAAGGCCTTTACCGAGGTCGACACCGCCGTGGACCGCACCGCCTCCGCGGTGGAGCAGCTCGAGCGCGGGTCGACGCCCGGCGGGAGCCGGACGTGACCCCAACCACCACGGCCCGCGGGTTGATCGAAGCCACCGAGCGCCTCAGGGAGTCGGTGGCACCGCTGCGATTTGCGTCGCCGGTAGCCGCGGTCTACCAGCCCCTCGCGTACGCCCGTGCGTCTCACGAGACCTACCTGCGTCGGTTTGCTACCGGCCCGAAGCGAGTGCTCCTGCTGGGGATGAATCCCGGTCCGTGGGGGATGGCGCAGACCGGCATCCCCTTCGGTGAGGTCCCCGCCGTACGCGATTGGATGGGTATCAACGAGCCGATCGGCAAGCCAGAACCGGAACACCCGAAGCGCCCGATCGAAGGTCTCGCCTGTGCCCGCAGCGAGGTCAGCGGCCGCCGGTTCTGGGGGCTGATGACGCGGCGATTCGGCAGTGCGCAGGAGTTCTTCCGCGACCACTTTGTCGCCAACTATTGTCCGCTGGTCTTCATGGAAGAGAGCGGTCGAAACCGCACCCCGGACAAACTCCCCGCCGGTGAGCGGGAGCCGCTCTACGCGGCGTGCGACCGTTGGCTGTCCACCGCCATCGAGCTGCTGAGACCGCGGTGGGTAGTGGGTGTGGGCGGATTTGCGCGATCGCGCATCGACGCGGTGATGAGCGCTGCCCCACACACCGACGGTCGGCAAAATGCGCTGACCATCCTCCACCCCAGCCCGGCAAACCCCCGCGCAAACCGTGACTGGGAGGGCGAGGTGGTGACCACCCTCACGGAGGCGGGCGTCTGGTAGGTGCGGGGCGCGCGTCGTTCGGAAGACGGAGCCGCGCCTGAACCGGAAGGTGGTCGGATGAGCCCCCCGACGATCCCGGCCTCCACGGCAGCGGCCTCCCCTCACGGTCCCGCAACCGGGGGTGAGAGATCACCTCAAAGTCCAGAAGCGTAAACGGACCGTCAACGGCGCCGTCGGTGAAGAGCATCTGGTCGATACGGCTCCACTCCCCCCGGAAGTGGTAACTCCCCGGAAAACCCTCAAGCTCCCAACCGTTGAACAGCGGGAGAATCCCGGCAGCGTGTAACTCCTCGGGCGTCATGTTGAGGTCTCCGGCAACGACGGCTGCCGCCCGCGGATCGGCTGCCAGCAGCCGGCCGATCCGCCGGGAAACGGTAGCGGCAGAGAAAAGCCGCGCCGGCTCGCTCTCGGCCACGCCACCGCGGCGCGACGGCCAGTGGTTGACAAACAGCGTGAGCGAAACGCCTTCCACCTCAAGCTCCACCTCCAGGATGTCGCGCTGCGGTGCGTCGAGGAAAAACAGCGCGTGCGTCCGGGCCGAGCGAATCGGAAAGCGCGTCGCGGCGGCAACGCGAAACGCCGAGCCCGACGGCGGCGGCATCAGCGACCAGCGGTAGCCCGCCCGCCCCACGTGATCGCCGAGCAGAACGGCGAGGGCGTGTTCGTTCTCGATCTCCTGCAGCAGAAGTACGTCGGGCCAGAGCGAGGAGGCAAAGCCCGTTGCCGTGAGCAGCCGGGCACCCCACCTCGTGGCCGAATCCGGGACGGCCGTCGCTTCCGCCGTCAGCCTGATTGCCGCGGCGGTGCGCTCCGCCTTGGCGTGAAAGTCGGCGGTGGACCAACCATCAACGCCGGCGCGGTACCCGCCGAACTCGGTCCCGTCGTGGACGTCGTCAAAGAGGTTGTGGACGTTGTACGAGAGAATGCGCAACTCGGCATCGGTCGGGGAGCAGGACGTCAGGCCCACGGCCAAGGCAATGAGCAGTGCGGCCATGATTCCGAACGCATCGGGGCGTCGCGGGTGTGGTGTCCAGCGTATGGGGGCCCGGCCGGTAAGTGTGGAGTGTGTCAGTCTGAGATACCTCCCGATTGACGGCGATGAAGCTCTGCAACATATAACAGGGTCTTTTGTCGCGTTGCTTCACGGTTTGTCGCATCGGGAGTGAATTTTCGGGTGGTGATGGTCTCGTAGGCAAATCGGTACCGTTCGGCCACTTCGGCAAAGAGATGATCGGGGATGGCCGGCGGGTCACCCTCGCCCTGGTAGCCGCGCTCGAGCAGCCAGGCGCGCAGATGCTCTTTGTCGAGGGCGTGCTGCGGTTCGCCGGCGGCAAACCGCGCGGCGTAGTCGTCGGCGAACCAGAAGCGCGAGCTGTCCGGGGTGTGCACCTCATCCACCAGCGTGAGTTCCCCATTGAGGAGGCCGAACTCGTACTTACTGTCCACCAGGATGAGCCCCCCCCGCGCACAGACTTCCGTCCCGCGGGCAAACAACGCCAGGGCGGTCCGTTCGATGCGGGTCCAGAGTTCGGCATCCACGATGCCGGACTCAACGATCTCGGCGGCGGAGATGGGCCGATCGTGCGCTCCAACCGCTTCCTTGGTGGAAGGGGTCACCAGCGGCGTGTCAAACCGCTCGTTCGCGCGCATACCGGAAGGCAGGGCGATCCCGGAGACCGCGCGCCCGGCCCGGTAATCTCTCCAGGCAGACCCCGCGAGATACCCACGTACCACGACCTCCACGGGAATCACGGAGCACCGGCGGACGTGCATCGCCCGTGGTCCGATCTGCGAGACAAGATGGTTGGGACAGATGTCGGCGAGCTCGCGAAACCAGAACGCAGAGAGCTGCGTGAGGATCTCCCCCTTCGCCGGAACAAGGCCGAGGATGCGGTCAAACGCCGAGATGCGGTCGGAGGCCGAGATGATGAGGTCGCGGTCGAGAGCAAAGATGTCGCGCACCTTGCCCCGGATGAAGTGAACCCCCGCCGGCGCTTCGTCCGGGGAGAACCCGGCGAAGCCCGTGGTTACCGCAGGCGAGACGTTGGCATCACGGGCGACTGGTGACAGTTCTTCGGAACGGCCGGACTCGTTCGTCCCCATCTGAGGTCAGGAGGGTTCGAGTTCCGCTCGGTTGGTGACGATGCGGGACAGCAGTCCGTATTCGACGGCTTCCGCCGCACCCATCCAGAAGTCGCGATCGGTGTCCTTCTCTACCTGAGGGAGGGGTTTGCCGGTTTCGTCGGCAATCAGCTGGTTGATACGAGCCCGCATCTTTTCCATCTCCCGGGCGTGAATCTCGATCTCGGTTGCCACACCCCGTATTCCGCTCAGCGGCTGGTGAATCAGGTAGTGGGAATTGGGTAACCCGATTCGCCGCTCCTTGGGAGCAGCCAGCAGGATCAGTGCCCCGGCGCTCGCCACCAGCCCCATGCCGATGGTGTACACATCGGGCTTGATGAAGCGCATCATGTCGAAGATCGCGTATCCCGCGTCGGCATCACCGCCGGGGGAGTCGATGAAGACCTTGATGGGTTCCGCACCGGCGTCCTCCAGCAGGAGCAACTGCCGAATGACCCGTTCCGCGAGCGGCTTGTTTACCTCACCGGACAGGAGAATGGTCCGCGTCTTGAGCATCTTGCCGATCAGCTGATCGGCGCTCGCGGCGGATTCTTCTTCTTTGTGTTCTTCCGGTTCCTGATCTTCGTCTGCGCGTGGGGAAATAAGCCGGTAATCGTGCATGAAACTTCCTTGCCTCTGGAACGTATTGAATGAGTCCAATATACTCACAAACAAACCATGAGTAAATCCGGCTTTGTCGCCATCATCGGGCGACCCTCGGCGGGGAAATCAACCCTGCTCAACACGCTCTGCAAAGAGAAGGTGTCAATTACCTCACCCGTACCGCAGACCACGCGCAACAAGATCCGCGGCATCGTGAGCGATACGCGCGGGCAGATTGTCTTCCTGGACACCCCGGGCTACCACCAGAGCGACCGCAAGTTCAACACCTACCTGCGGCGTCTCGCGGAGTCCACCCTGGAAGAGGCGGACGCGGTGCTCTATGTGGCGGATCTCTCCCGCCGGCCGGGGCCCGAAGAGCGCGACGTGCTTGCGCTTCTTGCGCAGACCTCGCTCCCCCGCATCTGCGCCCTCAACAAGAGCGACCTTCCGCAGACCTTCGCCGATCGCTACCGGGAACTGCTGGACGAGTCTCTGCCTGAGGCTGCCATCCACCAGGTTTCGGCGGTCACCGGCGACGGATTGCCGACGCTGCTCGACGCGCTCTTCGCCGCTTTGCCCGAAGGCGAGGCCTTCTACGATCCCGACTACTACACCGATCAGGCGCCGGAGTTCCGCATCGCCGAGATTGTCCGCGAGAAGGCGATCGCGCGCGCCAGAGAGGAACTGCCACACGCCATCTACGTGGAAGTGGCCGACATGGAGATGCGCGAGCCCGAAGACGGCCGCGAGGCGATGCTCTGGGCGCGCGTCTTTCTGAACGTGGAACGAGACTCGCAGAAAGGCATCCTGGTGGGCAAGGGCGGCGAGCAGATTCGCGACATCCGTCTGGAAGCGCAGCGCGAGCTGAATGAGATCTTTCCTTACCGGATCCACCTTGACCTGCGCGTGAAGGTTCAACCCAAGTGGCGAACCCGCGATCCCCTGCTGCGCCGGATGGTGCAGTAGCGGGAACGATGCGAGGTTCGTAGCAGTATCATCAACGCACCGCGAAAGGAGCAGCCGTGAACTACAAGATTGGAGCATCGATTCTGAACGCAGATTTTCTACGCCTCGGAGAGCAGATCGCGGAGGTGGTTCCTCACGTCGATGAAATCCATCTGGACGTGATGGACGGCGTTTTTGTGGACAATATCTCCTTTGGGGTGCCGGTGGTCAGCGGCATCCGCGCCGCCCACCCGAACTCCGTGATCGACACCCACCTGATGATCAGCCGGCCCCACCAGTACTGGAAGGACTTCGTGGCGATAGGCAGCAATATCGTGACCTTCCACCTTGAGGCCACCGATCACGCCTTCGTGCTGCTGACCCAGCTGCGCGAGGCGGGCGTTGCCGCAGGCCTGGTAGTCAACCCAGCC